>NZ_MIIZ01000608.1:0-6431 GCF_001743005.1 Shigella sp. FC1967
GTGTAGTTTTGAAGGAGAGAGTTATTGATAAACACATTGATAATAAGTCGAGTTGAAATATTTAGCTTGGGAATAAAAATACTTCTTAGTCAGATCAAAAAAAATTAATGTCCGAAAAGTGATGAATGATGAAAATGATGCATTTCGTTATTGTCGACAGTTTTCGGTTAACCTTATTATTATTTACTCAACGCCCTCAGTCTTATTAATTGATTCTATAAAAAAAAATAAAACGATCGTCTTCATCAATTAAAATCATTGTTATTTCACCAAAAACAGACTCTATATTATCAATAACACTTCTGCAATTGGGTATTGAGGGATTTATTATTGCTGATACTTCTTGTGAAAATATTTTGCAAGCTATCCGACAAGTTTGTATTGGTCAACGGTATATAAGCCAAGAGTTAGCGATGGAAATCGCGCTAACAAAATTACAACAAGAACTAAATCCTTTACATCATTTGTCTGAAAGAGAGTTGCAAATTATGTCGATGATCATTAGAGGAAAAAAAATCACACAAATTGCAAGTGAGTTGAATATTAATACAAAAACAGTAAATAGCTATCGTTACCGAATGTTTAGTAAACTTAAAATCTCAGGTGATGTAGAATTAACACATATAGCAATACGCTATGGGTTAATTGAGATAGAGAGTCATTTACAAAGTGGAAGACAAATTTGACGCCAAAGCATTCTTAAGCCGAGTCACAGATAAGCCGGGTGTGTATCGGATGTATGATGCGACAGACACAGTGATCTATGTTGGTAAAGCTAAAGATCTGAAAAAAAGACTTTCGAGCTATTTTCGTACACAGGTGAATAGTCGTAAGACCGAAGCTTTAGTGAAGTGTATCGCCAATATTGATGTCACGATCACGCATACAGAAACGGAAGCTTTATTGCTTGAACACAGCTATATCCAGCGTTATCAACCTCGTTATAATGTGCTATTACGTGATGATAAATCCTATCCTTATATCTATTTAAGTGGTGATAAACACCCTAGACTTGCAAGTTACCGCGGTGCAAAACATGCCAAAGGCGAATATTTTGGGCCTTTTCCTAACTCATTTGCAGTAAGAGAAACATTGGCATTAATGCAAAAATTGTTTCCTATTCGTCAATGCGAAGACAGTGTTTATCGCAATCGCTCAAGACCTTGTTTGCAATATCAAATTGGCCGCTGTCTTGCACCTTGTGTAAAAGGCTATGTTTCTGATGAAGAATATGCCCAACAAGTTAATTATGTGCGACTTTTTCTCTCAGGCGATGATACGCAAGTTATTAACGGATTAGTTAAACGTATGGAAGAAGCTAGCCAAGAGTTACATTTTGAAGAGGCAGCTCGTATTCGTGATCAAATTCAAGCCGTGAGGCAAGTGACCGAAAAACAATTTGTCGCCAATATTGGTGATGATCTTGATGTTATCAGTGTTGCTTTTAATGGTGCGATTGCTTGTGTTTATGTTCTTTTTTTTCGTCAAGGTAAAGTGTTAGGAAGTCGGAGTTATTTTCCTAAAGTCCCTGCAAATACCTCAATCGATGAAGTGGTTCAGACTTTTATTGGCCAATTTTATTTACAAGGTAGTGCAATTCGTACTTTGCCAACTGAAATTTTGCTCGATTTTAATTTAGAAGATAAAGCCATTCTTTCTGAATCAATATCTTCAATTGCTGGGCGAAAAATTCAAATTCAGACAAAACCGCGTGGTGATAGGGCGCGCTATTTGAAATTAGCTAGAACAAATGCAGCAACAGCTTTAGCTTCAAAACAAGTCGAGCAATCGACAATTTCACAACGTTATACCTCTTTAATGTCTCTTCTTAATATGAAAGAGATAAAACGAATGGAATGTTTTGATATTAGTCACACTATGGGAGAGCAAACTGTGGCTTCATGTGTAGTATTTGACATGAATGGCCCACTAAAATCTGAATATAGGCGCTATAATATCAGTGGTATTACTCCTGGTGATGATTATGCGGCGATGAATCAAGTGCTCACTCGACGTTATGGCAAATCATTAGAAGATAGTAAGGTTCCTGATATTATTTTCATCGATGGTGGTAAAGGACAATTAGCACAAGCAATAGAGGTATTTGATGCTCTTAATGTTGATTGGGACAAATCACACCCTAAATTAATTGGTGTCGCAAAAGGGAGTGATCGTAAAGCAGGGCTTGAAACTTTATTTTTTGTGCCTGAAGGTGAAGGAATGGCGTTACCTTCTGATTCACCGGCATTACATTTGATCCAACATATTCGTGATGAATCGCATCGTCATGCAATAACGGGACATCGTCAACGTAGAGCAAAGGTAAAAAATACCAGTTCACTGGAGTCTATTGAAGGTGTAGGGCCTAAGCGTCGTCAAATGTTGTTGAAATATATGGGAGGACTACAAGCTTTACGAGATGCAAGTATTGAAGAAATTGCGAAAGTCCCCACAATTTCGACTGCATTAGCAGAAAAAATTTTTAATGCGTTGAAACACTAAGTGTATTGATGCACCATATTAATAACTCTCACTTTTCTAGGTCGTGTAGAACGCTATGCAACTAAATATCCCAACTTGGCTAACTCTATTTCGTGTCGCTCTAATTCCATTCTTTGTTTTGGTGTTTTATTTACCATTCAAAGATGCACCATTAGTTTGCGCCATTATTTTTATGGTAGCCGCTGCAACAGACTGGTTTGATGGTTTTTTAGCTCGTAGATGGAAACAAACTACCCGCTTCGGTGCTTTTCTTGACCCAGTAGCGGATAAAGTAATGGTTGCAACAGCACTTGTTTTAATCACTGAGCATTATCATGAGTGGTGGATAACCTTACCCGCAGCAACAATGATTGCTCGTGAAATTATAATCTCTTCACTAAGAGAGTGGATGGCTGAATTAGGAAAACGTAACAGCGTTGCAGTTTCTTGGATAGGAAAAGTGAAGACGACAGCACAAATGGGATCTCTTGTTGTGTTATTATGGCGACCTACTGTTGAAGCTGAGTGGTTTGGATTCGCTTTATTATATATCGCAACAGTGTTGACTTTCTGGTCAATGTTTCAATATTTGAGCGCTGCGTGGTCAGATTTGCGCGAAGGTTGATCGAAATGACTGAAAATTCACCGAACAGTCAAAAAGATGCAAATATAGTGTTGACTAGATTCAGGAAATCAGTAGAATGCAACGCATCGAAAGGCACAACGGTTTACAGAAATAAATAAGTAAATCAGCAAGTTCGGTAAAGCGGGAATAGCTCAGTTGGTAGAGCACAACCTTGCCAAGGTTGGGGTCGCGAGTTCGAGTCTCGTTTCCCGCTCCAATCTCTGATGAGATTGAGTAGTTGAGGCGCGTTGGCAGAGTGGTCATGCAGCGGATTGCAAATCCGTGTACCTCGGTTCGATTCCGGGACGCGCCTCCATTAATGCCCAGGTGGTGAAATCGGTAGACACAAGGGATTTAAAATCCCTCGGCTGTAAGGCTGTGCGGGTTCAAGTCCCGCCCTGGGCACCATCTCTTTTAATAAAAGAGTTTGGTGCAAAAAAGAAAGTCCATTAAAAATGGCATTGTTGAGAAGTCAATAAGTCGTCCATACCAGTATTTATCTTAGTAATAAGAACTTACGGGCGCACCACAGAATTTAGCCCAGGTGGTGAAATCGGTAGACACAAGGGATTTAAAATCCCTCGGCTGTAAGGCTGTGCGGGTTCAAGTCCCGCCCTGGGCACCATATAAAAAAGCGACCTCATTGAGGTCCGTTTTTTTGATCATAAAAAAGTAAAAATTAGATCAAATATATTATCTTATTGCTACTTAAATATAATTTTATCAATGTGATGGGGGAAATAAAAAATCACCTTATCAGTTGTCGTAATAGGGTGATTTAGATTTAGTATTGTTTCTTATGAGTTATCGACAATTAGCTATTTGCATTTAAATCAATAACGCGCTCTCTTAGTGTAATAAAACGAGTCAATACATCGTCTATCGTAAGAAGCCCTACATTATCTTCAGGTGCCTTCAGTACTTCACTGGCAATATGCCACGGTCCCCAAAAATCTGCATCACTATTACCAAACATCGCGACTGTTGGCACACCAACACCGACTGAAATATGTAATGCACCACCATCGCTGGTTAGCATCTGATCACATAAGGACATACCCGCCATTAATTCTCTAAGATTTTGTGTAGGTACTGGCGTAATAAGGATATCTTTACACTGTTCAAGGATAAACTGTGCTTTTTCATCATCACCAGGGTGCTGTTTATTATCGTTGTTTCCTGGCGACCAAAAGAGAAGAATTTGGCATTTTTCGCGTTGTGTTAATTGATGCGCTAACGCGATAAATTTTTCTGCTTGCCAACGTTGTTGTGGTTTACGTGAACTGATTTGTAGGCCGTAAACAGGAATGTTTTCAGCTATCTTAATGCGTTGACGAATGGCAGAGATCTCTTCATCTTTGACATATAATTTTAAAGGACCGGCTTTTTTTTTCTATTCCCAGAGGATGGGCGAGTTGACAGAACAACTCAGCAATATGGCCTTTATGAGTTGGTGTTGGAATTGGATCTGTCACTGCCGAAGGCGCGTCATCGCCAATAGCGATAATACGCTTAGCACCAGATAATTTTGCCCATTGCAGTGCTCTTTTCGCCCAATGATCACGCGCTACAATCGCAATATCATAATGCTGACGACGCATATCAAAAATAATTTTCAAGCGACTCAAAATAAGCTTTAAGGATGATTGTCCTGATTTTTTATGATGTAACTTACTGTAAATATGTACATTCCCGACGGAAGGATTACCTTCCAGAATGGCTTGATTATAAGAGTTTACTAGCAGGTCTATTTTTGTATTATATTCACGGGCAAGAACGTCAATTAATGGTGTTGTCAGTATTAAATCACCAATGTTATCTCTTTGTATTATTAATATTTTGGCATAATTATATATATATATTTGGATGAGAAGATTCATTACTGGTAAGCATGACTTCATCAGTAATTATATTAAATATTTATGATTATAAACGATTCGATATGCAGAGGCATCTTTATTAGAGAGTTAATCTAATTTTTGGAGAGGGTGTGAGAAGAGGATAAGCTCAAATGCTGTGCAATTTGATAATACGATGACTATTTTTTTTTAGATAATCATCGTATTTTATTATATGCCTTAAATGGAATTTATCGTTAGTGACTAAAACTGTGTTTATAATGGTATTGACGAATAATTAAAAACACGCTTCCAAAATATCGAGCACATCTTTAGTCGTTAGCTTTTTATAGCCTCTACCCAGAATTGTGGTTGATTGTGCAATTTCAGGAAGCATCTCTCTTGTTGCACCTAAAGCTTTTAATGATGTAATAATGCCGCATTCCTTTGTAAAACGTTCTAGAGCATCAATACCTTCAAGAGCAATTTGATCTTGCGTTTTTCCTTCTGCGGAAATACCCCATACCTGAGTTGCAAATCGTACAAATTTCTCTATACCAAACTTATAGATGAAACGATAATAAGGCAGAGAAATTGCTGCAAGTCCCATTCCATGAGCACAGTCTGTATAAGCCCCTAATTGATGTTCAATCATATGAACTTGCCAATCTTGCGTTTTTGATAATCCTGTGAGGGTGTTTAATGCAAGTGTTGCATTCCACATAAGATTACTTCTTGCTTCGTAATCATTTGGATTTTTAAGTGCTATACGTAAATTATCAATTGAAGATTTTAATAAACTTTCAATTAGATAATCGGTTGTATTTGCACCTTGATCAGAAAAATATTGCTCCATCAAATGCGACATAGTGTCAAAAACACCACTGACCATCTGATACTGAGAAACAGAAAAAGTATATTCTGGGTTTAAAATGGAGAACTTAGGATATGCATTTGCAGGAAATACACGTCCGATTTTATATTTAGTTTCTTCATGGGTGATCACTGAGCCACCATTCATTTCAGAGCCAGTGCCTACCATGGTAAGAATTGATGCGACAGGAACAATTTTATTTGTTACATCTTGATATTCAACCCAGTATTTTTGAAAAGGATCTTCATTTTCACAATAAGCTGAAATGGAAATCCCTTTCGCACAATCAATGACGGAGCCACCACCAACCGCTAAGATTAAACTGACATTGTGTTCACGAACTAATTGAGCACCTTCCATCATTTTTTTATAAGTTGGGTTCGGCATGACGCCTGATAATTCAACAATATTTTTACCTGCATGGCGAAGTATTGCTATAACATCATCATAGAGTCCATTCGATTTAATCGCGTTACGGCCATACATCAGCATAACTGTTTCGCCATAATGTGATAATTCATCATTTAATTTAGCAAGGGAGTTCTTACCAAAATGAATGGTGGTTGGATTATAGTAAGAGAAAATCGAGTTGCATTTGGATATCCTATTACCA
>NZ_MIIZ01000609.1:0-21970 GCF_001743005.1 Shigella sp. FC1967
GTCATCTTTTAATGATAATTGTTTTACAGCATTTGTTAATAACATCACAGTCTAAAAAAATAGATTTTATTTCGGCTATTAAATTTGATAACAATCAAATATTGTCAACCTACCAACTTCATAATGGAGTCACCTAATAACTTTACAGAAAAATATAATTTATTGATGTTAGGTTCATTTTCACAATTAATATTATTGTCATAATTAACTAGGGGATCACTATGGTGATGCAACTGATAGCAGTAGCCGTTATTATCGTAACTGTCTATTTGCTAATAAAAAAATATGAAACCCGAATGGTGCTCATTGGTGCCGGCTTATTACTCTGTATTTTAAGTCTAACCCCCTTAGATGCATTTACTGCATTTAGTGAGCGCATGGTATCTTCATCATTAATTCAAGCAATCTGTTCGAGTATGGGTTTTGCTTATGTGATGAAATACACCAAATGTGATATGCATCTGGTTCATGTTTTATCAAAAGTAATGACTCGTCTTGGCTTCTTTCTTATCCCTGCGACGGTTGTCGTAACGTATTTTATTAATATCGCAATCCCATCAGCAGCAGGTTGTGCAGCCGCAGTAGGTGCAACGCTCATTCCATTATTAATTGCAGCACGTATTCATCCAGCTATCGCGGGTGGTGCCGTGTTATGTGGTACTATCGGCTCAATGTTAAGCCCAGGTATGTCGCATAACGCCTTCGTTGCTAATATGGCAAATATGGAAGTAGTTGATTTAATTGCTCGCCATAGCCCATACAGCTTAATGGCTGGTGGTATCGCAGCCGTTTCACTGGCAGTTGTCGCGTTAGTCAAAAAAGAGTTCAAAGTGGCTTCTGCTACTGGTGATGCATCATCTTCATCAGCACAAGCAACCCCTGAAGCTGTTCGCCCTAACTACTTATATGCAACAGCACCTTTCATTCCATTAATTCTGTTAATTCTGCCGTTCTTCGAGACGTTCAGTACATTTAAACTGTCTGTACCAGCGGCAATGTTAATCGGTTCTATCTATGCTCTGTTCATCACATTAACTAACCCTGCTCAAATTACCAAAGAGTTCTTTAAAGGTATGGGTAATGCTTATGGTGATGTATTAGGTATCATCATTGCAGCCGCTGTATTCGCAGCAGGTTTGAAAGCTTCAGGTTTAATCGACGCGTTCATCAACTTCTTAACTCATTCTCCTGAATTTGCTCGCTGGGGGGGGACGTTAGGGCCATTCTTAATGGGTATTATTACAGGTTCTGGTGACGCAGCAGCATTCGCATTTAACGAAACAGTCACACCTCATGCGGCACAATTCGGTTATGAAATCCCTGATATGGGTATGGCTGCGGCATTATCTGGCGCGTTAGGTCGTACTATGTCACCACTGGCGGGTGCAGCAATTGTTTGTGCTGGCCTTGCAAATGTAAACCCTATGGAAATCGCAAAACGTACTGCACCGGGTATGATTATCGGCGTCATCGCTGTTGCGTTATTCATGTTATAAGTGGAGAAATGAATATGTCAGCAATTACACTAGAAAAATTAATAAAATGGCGTCGTGAGTTTCACCAATATCCAGAAATTGGTTGGTCTGAATTTTTAACCACAGCAAAAATCGTCAAAGAACTACGTAGCTTAGGTTTAGACGTTAAAGTTGGCCCCGATGTTATCAATCAAGAGTTTGCTTTTGGTCGCCGCCGTCAAGTTGTAGAAAAAGGCCTAGCTGTTGCAAGAGAGCATAACGTTGATGAAGCTCTACTTGATGAAATGAAAGAGCTAACTGGCTGTGTGGCTATCTTTGATAGCGGTAAAGCAGGTCCAACAGTTGCACTGCGTTTTGATATCGACTGTGTGGGTGTTAACGAAGCAACCGACACTAAACACCGTCCTCATGCCGAAAACTTTGCTTCATGTCACGCTGGTGAAATGCACGCTTGTGGTCACGACGGACACATTTCTATCGGTTTAGGCGTTGCTCACTGGTTAGTTGAAAATAAAGATAAAGTCATTGGTAAAGTTAAAATCTTATTCCAACCCGCAGAAGAAGGCGTTCGTGGCGCTCGTGCGATGGCTGAAAGCGGTATCGCCGATGATGCAGATTACTTCTTAGGTGCACACTTAGGCTTTATCGCCAATAGTGGTGAGATTGTTATTAATCCAACACATTTCTTATGTACCACTAAATATGACTTCCGTTTTAAAGGTGCCCCCTCTCACGCAGGTGCAGAGCCAGAATTAGGCCGTAATGCATTAGCCGGTGCTTGCCACGCAGCAACACAAATGCTGGGCATTTCTCGCCATGGTAAAGGCATGTCACGTATCAACATCGGTGTATTAAAAGCCGGTGAAGGTCGTAATGTCACTCCAGCGAATGCTGAAATGCAAATTGAAGTGCGTGGTGAAAACGAAGAGATCAACAGCTTTATGGCTGCAAATGCAGTGCGTATGGCTGAAGGTGCAGCACATAGCTTCCAGTTAGAAATGGAAAGCGAAATCATGGGTGAAGCCGTTGACCTGACGAATGACCAAGAACTCATTGATGTTATGACCAAAGTGGTTGGTAAACATCCTGAGCTAACTGCCGTTGCTACTCGCCCATTCGGTGGTAGTGAAGATGCAACCGTATTAGCGAAACGAGTACAACGTTGTGGTGGTAAATCACTGTATTTCGTTGTTGGTGCTGATAGAACAGCAGGTCATCACCAAGCAGGCTTTGATTTCGACGAAAAACAATTAATGACTGCGGTTAATCTTTACACGGGTTGTTTAGAAGAGCTGCTGAAATAATCTCTCTTATTTAATTGACTCATTAAAACGCTCTATATCACTATAGGGCGTTTTTTATGCTGTTTTATCGTACAAAAAAATTTAAATTAACCTATTGACCCTTACGTTACGTGAGGTTTTAACCTGCATGGCATACAGGAGGTGAAGATATGCTATTTCAAGTAGGAGAGATCGCTAAAAAGACGGGATTAACGGTCCGTACTCTCCATCATTATGAAGAGATAGGTTTATTGCAACCGACTGCAAGAACCGATGCAGGTTATCGACTCTACGATATGAAAAGCATAGAGCGATTAACACAAATTCAAATGCTACGTCAAATTGGCGTCAAACTGAAAGACATCGGTCATATTCTTAATGGTCATAGTGCAAAGGTAGCTTGTTTAATTGAAGAGCGCATTAGCCAATTAACCACGCAAATGCAACAAATTGCCAAATTGCGTTATCAGCTAGAGCATGTTCAACAACAAATACAAACAGGCACGCCATTTACGCAACATGACTGGTTTTCTCTATTGGAGATGATGTCTATGTACGATAAATATTTTACTTATTCTGAATTAGCGCAGTTACCACTCTATACTGCGCACACATTAAAAAGCCAAGCATGGCAACAGCGTATTTCAACCGTCAATAATTTGATTAAACAGGGTAAATCTGCCGATTCAAATGAAGCCATGCAAGTTTCAAGAGAGTGGATGATAGCTTTAGAGCAAGATACTGGGGGTAATCCGGACTTTTTTGTCCGTTTAAATAAAATGCATATTTCTGATGATGAGTTTGCGACTGCTACTGGTATTACTAAACAGATGATAGATTTTGTTACTAAAGGCTTTAGCGAATATCAATTATCTGTTTTTAAATCTCATCTGACCCCAGAACAATTTGCAGTCGTACATCAGCACTATTTTGATGCTGGTAGTGTCTGGCCTGAGCTTATTTCTGGATTATATAATGCACTCACTTCAGGAGAAAAAGCGGATTCAGAGCAGGTACAAAATCTCGCTAAGATGTGGCTAAATATGTTCAATCAGTTTACACAGGGTGATAGCGATATTCAGGCAAAGATCCGTACCATTTATCAAACTGATCATGAAATCGCTAAAGGTACATGGATGACACCTGAGATTGGTCAATATTTATTTACGGCTATTAGTTTACTAGTGCAAAAATAGCGTTAATTTAAAAATCAAATAGATATAAAAAAGCCCAGCATTTGAACTGGGCTTTATGCAATGAAAATAAAAACGCTATTTACTTCACAACACGCAATGATGGGCGACCTGTTGGACGAGGTGGCTCAGGATCATCATCTGGTGAAGAGGTATCAGCTTCGACAGCTTCATCAGTGACAAGAGATAAACCTTCACTAGCTGGAGCTATATTGTTCTCTTCACTATCATCTTCAGCAAACTGTAATGATGCACCAGATTCATAAGCAGGCTCTGGCTCAAACATCATTCCCGCACCGTTTTCTCTCGCATAAATAGCCATAACAGCAGCCATAGGCACTCGCACTTTGCGAGGTATGCCACCAAAGCTTGCACTAAATAAAACCTGATACGGCGTTAACTCTAAGTCATCTACTGCACGAGATGAAATATTTAGTACAATTTGACCATCGTGCGCATATTCCATTGGGACTTGAACACCAACAATATTCACATCAACCACTAAATGTGGTGTTAAATCGTTCTCGATGATCCAGTCATAATGCGCACGTAACAAATGCGGACGACGCGGAGACATATCCATAATCTCCATACCTTTTACCCTCTTGAAGGTAAGCGCATCTCACGCTCTGCTTCGGTTAATGACGCGAGGAAAGAATCACGCTCAAAAACACGTTGCATATAAATTTGTACATCTTTAGCGCCTGCACCACTTAAATCTACACCGAGTACAGGTAGACGCCATAACAGAGGAGCAAGGTAGCAATCGACTAAGCTAAACTCTTCACTCATAAAGTAAGGATATTCTTTAAACACAGGAGATACAGCCAGTAGCTCTTCTGCTAACTGTTTACGAGCTGCATTTGCTTGCTGGTCAGTGCCTTTTTCAATGGTGTTCATCAAAGAATACCAATCATGCTCGATACGATGCATCATTAAACGGCTGCTACCACGAGCAACAGGATAAACGGGCATTAAAGGAGGATGAGGGAAGCGTTCATCAAGATATTCCATGATGATACGTGAATCATACAGAGTCAGCTCACGATCAACCAAAGTCGGTACACTTTGGTAAGGGTTTAGATCGATAAGATCCTGTGGAAGATTACCAGCTTCAACCTGTTCAATTTCAACACTGACACCTTTCTCCGCTAGGACAATTCTGACCTGATGGCTGAAAATATCAGTCGGACCGGAAAACAAAGTCATTACCGAACGTTTGTTGGCAGCGACAGCCATGAAAACCTCCAAGTTAATCAATTAAAGAAATGAATTAGCACAATGCCTTTTCCATTTCCCCATTCCTAAAAGACAAGCACACAAACGCAGTAGACCTAAATAAATATTTAAGGAGTAACTGCATTGGGTAACTACCTGTATAACAGTGTTATCGTGGGATAATCATATTTTACAGGGTTAAAAACTTACCTGTCTTTGCGGCACATATCATTATCAAGTAATACCAAAATAATCATTCAACAATCATTATTGTCATAATAATTTTGGTATGACTTTCAAACTCATCACAGGTATTACTATCAATATACCCATTGGCAACAATGATGAAGTCATAGAAAGAAAGACACCAAAGCGGGTTATTCTACCAGAATTCATGTTACTTAGGGGGGCTAATGCAAATAATTCAATACAATATGTCATAATGCCTTAAAAGTAAGATTATAATATCAAAAAATAATTTTTTTTAGAGATAACATCTAAAAAAATAGACTTTTCAATACGACCGTTATCTTACATAAAGCCTGTTTTATCAATAATAGTATCATGCATTAGCAACATTCTGTTTTTTATTATTAATAAACACAAATAAGTCAAAAATAAAAAACCCGCCTGTGAAGACGGGTTTTCAACATCAAATTGATATCTAAAAGATAACAAATTAACGTTTAGAGAACTGTGGACGACGACGTGCTTTACGCAGACCCACTTTCTTACGTTCAACAGAACGCGCATCACGGGTTACGAAACCAGCTTTACGCAGATCAGAACGTAGAGTCTCATCATATTCCATCAGTGCACGAGTGATACCGTGACGGATCGCGCCAGCTTGACCAGAAATACCACCACCTTTAACAGTGATGTATAAATCTAATTTACCCAGCATATCAACTAATTCCAGCGGTTGACGAACAACCATACGTGCTGTTTCGCGGCCAAAGTAAACTTCTAGGCTACGTTTGTTGATTACGATATTACCGCTACCTGGCTTAATGAAGACACGTGCGGAAGAACTTTTGCGGCGACCTGTGCCGTAGTATTGATTATCAGCCATTGCCTATTATCCCGATTAAATGTCCAGAACTTGCGGTTGTTGTGCCGCGTGGTTGTGCTCAGATCCTGCGTAAACTTTCAGTTTACGGTACATCGCACGACCCAGAGGCCCTTTTGGCAGCATGCCTTTTACCGCGATTTCGATTACACGCTCAGGACTACGGGCGATCATCTCTTCGAAAGTCGCTTGTTTGATACCACCTACGTGACCAGTATGACGGTAGTAAACTTTGTCAGTACGTTTATGACCAGTTACCGCTACTTTCTCAGCGTTTAAAACGATGATGTAATCACCAGTATCAACGTGCGGAGTGTATTCCGCTTTGTGCTTACCGCGTAAACGGCTAGCAATTTCAGTTGCTAAACGGCCTAAAGTTTTGCCGTCTGCATCAACAACATACCAGTCGCGTTTTTACGGTTTCTGGTTTAGCTGTAAAAGTTTTCATTATTGAAAATTACCCAATGTTTAGTTACACGTTGGTGAACGCTCGGTTCAAATACTATTGAGGTTCACACGACTCTTGTGTCCAGCAAACCTACCCCTTCGAGTAGCACTGCTGACTCTAAAATGCGAGTTTTTTGGGAAATAAAAAACTTGCTGCAACGTGGGGTCGCAAGATTATAGAGAAGTCAGAAAAAAAAATCGAGTCATAATTGAAAAACAATTGAATTCTTTTTCAATATTTCAGCGAAAAAAACGAATCTGGCACTTTTTTCTGATTTGACTGATAAATTCTTGCTACCTGAAGAGAAGAATTGTTCCTTTCCAGAGCGCTTGCAAGCTGCCTAATGCTTTCTATTTTCATAGGAAAAAACATCAAGCAACTTAACCTGCGCCATCCTACCATAATGAAAGATGACTTGCTTCAAGAATTAAAAATTAAGCGAGATGGGGTTGTACTAAATATTCTTCACTTTGCATCTCTTGTAAGCGAGATAAGCAACGTTGATATTCAAATCGTAAAAAATCACCTTGGTAAATTTCGTTCATTTCTACATTTGCATTAATAATAAGTTTCACTTTACGCTCATAAAACTCATCAACAAGCGCGAGAAACCGACGCGCAGCATCTTCATTTAATGTCCCCATTTGTTCCATCTCATATAACAAAACAGAATGGTAATGCTTAGAAAGCTCAATATAATCAAGCTGGCTACGTGGTTCTATACACAAAGTTGAAAAATTAATAGCAAGCACCCCATTAGATGCTTTTCTTACTTTCATGGGGCGATGATTAATAGTTAAGGTACAATCAACTTGTGGCTCGTTGGTTGCCAAGTGCATAAAAATTCTATCCATCTCCTGACGATTCTCATCGTTAAGTGGAGATAAAAAAAAGATGGGCTTGCGTTAATGTTCTAAGACGATAATCAATACCTGCATCAACATTTAAAATGTCACAATGCTGTTTTATCTGTTCTATTGCAGGTAAAAAACGAGAACGTTGTAATCCGTTACGATAAAGCTCGTCAGGTGGAATATTTGATGTTGCCACCAACGTAATACCTCTGGCAAATAGTGCTTCAAGCAAGGTCCCTAAAATCATTGCATCCGTAATATCAGAAACAAAAAACTCATCAAAACAGAGCACATCGGTTTGTGCTTTAAAACCGTCAGCAATAATTTCTAACGGATTTTCATGGCCTTGTAAGTTTTTCAGTTCTTCTTGAACACGTAACATAAAGCGATGAAAGTGTAAGCGAAGCTTTCGCTCTGTCGGCAAACTTTGATAAAACATATCCATCAACCATGTTTTACCTCGTCCAACACCGCCCCACATATATAAACCACGTTCTGGTACAACAATCTGTTTTTTTGTGCGAATTCGTCCGAATAATCGTTGTGTTAACGAATTTTTCTCTGGTGGAGTCTCTTTTAATAATGCATGGTATATCTGTTGAAGATGGAGAACCGTTTTTCGCTGGACATCATCAGGTTGATAATCACCTTGCTTCAATGCGGCTTCATAAAGTGATAACGGCGTACTAACAGTCATGAATGCCCTCTTCCCCTTAATTTCTGACATACTGATTTGTCTCTGTCGAATGGCTCTATTATAAGCATTAAGAATTGTTTTAACATCAACGTAACACACGAATTTTAGATTAAGCTTAAGGATATTATTCCACCCATGCCTTTTAGCGGTTATGATGTTATAAGAATCCATCGTCCTCACTATTAGATGAAAAGGAGTTGCCATGGTTTGGGTTTATGCACTGATTGGATTAGTTGTCGGTCTTATTATCGGCGCGCTTGCAATGCGTTACGGTAACAGCACCCTTCGCCAACAAGATGCGATCAAAGCAGAATTAGACACAAAAAAAGAAGAACTGGACAATTATCGCAATGAGCTTGTCAGCCACTTTGCTAGAAGTGCTGAACTCTTAGATAATATGGCGAAAGATTACCGTCAGCTTTATCAACATATGGCAAAAAGCTCTAATGAGCTCATGCCCGATATGCCTGCTCAAGAAAACCCATTTAATTACCGATTAAGTGAATCAGAAGCAGCGAATGATCAATCTCCAATAAAAATGCCACCTCGTGATTACTCCGAAGGCGCATCTGGATTGTTCAGACCCACAGAGAAAAAAGACAGTTAATGTTAAAAAACGCCACATTTTTTTGTGGCGTTTTTCATTTTAATAAACATCACAAAATGACAATTATTTGCTATGGTTTTAAAGATAGCTTTTGTCTTGTAAATCCGTGTAAAAGGAAGCAAAGCACATTATGTCTTAATGAACTTTCCTTTGTCAGTACAGGTCTTAGTGACATCGAGCTCACTTTGAGCAATAACTTTTATTTTGATAACTGTATCAAGAGACTCTAATTCATGTTGACTAAAAAAAGAAAATTATTACTTAGTGCATTAGCAATGAGTGTCGGACTTTCACTCTCTACTATTCCAGCAACCAGTATGGCCGCGCTGCCTGCGGTTATGCCATCAGGCGAACAATTGCCAAGCCTTGCACCCATGTTAGAAAAAGTGTTACCTGCTGTTGTGAGTGTGCATGTTTCTGGAACACGAGTACAAAGCCAGCAGGTACCAGAAGAGTTCAAATTCTTCTTTGGTCCAAACTTCCCATCACAGCAACAAAGTATTCGTCCTTTTGAAGGCTTAGGCTCTGGTGTCATTATTGATGCACAAAAAGGCTACGTATTAACAAACAATCACGTTGTTGATGGTGCAGATAAAATTCAACTGCAAATTAATGATGGTCGTGAATTTAGTGCAAAATTAATTGGTAGCGATCCACAAACCGATATCGCATTACTGCAAATTGAAAAACCAACTAACTTAACCGCAATTAAAATGGCGGACTCTGACCAATTACGTGTTGGTGACTTTGCCGTTGCGGTAGGTAACCCATTTGGTTTAGGTCAAACAGCAACATCCGGCATTATTTCCGCATTAGGTCGTAGCGGTTTAAATCTGGAAGGTTTAGAGAACTTTATTCAGACCGATGCTTCAATTAACCGTGGTAACTCTGGTGGTGCCCTCGTTAACTTAAATGGTGAGTTAATCGGAATTAATACCGCTATTTTAGCGCCAGGCGGTGGCAACATCGGTATCGGCTTCGCAATCCCAAGTAATATGGCGCGTGATCTTAGCCAACAACTGATTTCTCATGGTGAAGTTAAACGTGGCATCTTAGGTATTCGTGGTACAGAAATGAATTCTGATCTGGCGAAATCCTTTAATATTGATGCACAACGCGGTGCTTTTGTTAGTGAAGTAATACCCGATTCATCCGCGGCAAAAGCAGGTATTAAACCAGGCGACGTTTTAATTTCAGTTGATGGTAAACGTATCAATAGCTTTGCGGAATTAAGAGCTAAAGTGGGTACAACACCGCCGGGTAAAGAGATCCTGATTGGCTTAATCCGTCAAGGCAAGCCAATGGATGTTAAAGTGACATTAGAGAAACAATCAGCAGATGCAACACGCGCAGATAATTTCTCTCCTGCACTACAAGGCGCTACATTAAGTAACTATGTGAATAAACAAGTGAAAGCCGTTGCTGTTGATTCAGTTGAGAAAGACTCCGCGGCTGCAGCATCTGGTTTACAGAAAGGCGATCTTATTATTGGTATCAATAATACGCCGATTACATCACTCGGTGATTTACGCAAAGCAATTGATGCTAAACCACCTGTTCTTGCATTGAATATTCAGCGTGGTAATGAAGAAATTTACCTGCTGTTACGCAATACACCGCGCTAAGAAGTAAGCTTTTCACCTATCTAATTTATTGATTTCTTTAGCCCTATAATTTCCATTATAGGGCTTTTTTTATTCTTATTTTTAGCAATAAACACCGTAAACCCTCGCCCAATGCGTGGGGAGCAGTCACTTAGAGTCATTGGATTAAAAGGGAATTTTATGCGCTGAGCGATGCTTTCATAAGCTAAACTGTGCTATTCTCATCGCTCCTATGCGAATAATCTTACAGTCAGACATAAATACAGGATTTTTATGTTAGCTAAGTTACTGCGATCAACCCTAATTGGTCTTCTCACAGCAGCAATTCTTTTGATTGCAGTTCCTTCAATTCGCCCTATTTTTATTGAGCGCCTACTTAATGGCGATTTTCTTAATGCGCCTTTTAGCTATAACACAGCAGTGCGACGAGCAGCCCCTGCAGTTGTTAATGTTTATAGCAGTACAATGGGGAGCTTTTCTCAAGAAGGTAGAGAGCTAACATCTTTAGGTGCTGGTGTCATTATGGATGGTCGTGGTTATATTCTGACGAATCAACATGTTATTAATAATGCTGATCAGATCCTTATCGCGCTCCAAAATGGTGATCTTTATGAAGGCTTGCTTGTTGGATCCGATCCTTTAACCGATCTTGCGGTTTTAAAAATTGATGCCAATAAACTTCCTACGATCCCAATTAATACTAAACGGATCTCTCATGTTGGTGATGTTGTACTGGCTATTGGTAACCCATTTAATATTGGACAAACTATTACACAAGGGATCATCAGTGCCACGGGGCGTGTTGGATTGAGCCCAACCCGTTACCAAAATTTCCTACAAACAGATGCCTCAATTAATGAAGGTAACTCTGGTGGTGCCCTCATTAATACTGAAGGTGAACTAGTAGGTATTAATACCATGACATTTGACTCAGGAACCTATAACGGATACCGCCCTACGGCAGAAGGGTTAGGCTTCGCCATTCCGACCGAACTTGCCGTTAAAATTATGAATAAGCTAATTCGTGATGGTCGTGTTATCCGTGGCTTTATTGGTATTACAGCAAAAGAATTACCACGAATTCGCTCATCCAATACAGATATTAAGCAAATTCAAGGATTACGTATTTTTAGGATCACACCCAATGGACCAGCAGATAAAGCAGGAATAAAAACAGGCGATATCATCCTAAGTATTAATCATGCACCAGCAACTTCCGCGATGGAAATGATGGATTACATTGCAGAAACCCCCCCAGGTACAGCATTACCTGTCACGATATTACGAGAAGGTAATGAGATCAGTGTTGATGTAACTATTTCTGAATACCAACCTGAATCATAATTAACAAAAATCCTCCCTACTCTTGCCTAGTAGGGAGCTTTCATATAAAACGTCGCACTTTGTAAGCAGCTTTCTTTAAAGCTTTCGGTATTGCGATAATCCGCTAAGGTACTGTGATTACAGCCACTATATTGTCCTTCTTTAGTACCATCATTTTGCCAACCACATACAGGACAAATCTCAAAAAATGCCTCATCTTTATCTTTGAAAACAAGATAATGACACGCAACACAACTCACTTCTAATGGAAGATGACAACTGCGTTTCTCTATCAAAATAATCTCCTATTCTATTAAGAGTTCTATTGGCATAATGCGAAAAAAAACCATAGCACAACAATGTACCATGGTTTTAAATGGCTAAAAAATGATAGCTAAAATAAATTAGTCATTAGCGTGCAAACGTTCTATTTTTGCCCCTAATCCTTGTAATTTAGCTTCAATATTCTCATATCCACGATCGATATGATAAATACGATCAACAATGGTTGTACCTTCAGCGATACACCCCGCAAGGACTAAACTTGCAGAAGCACGTAAATCCGTTGCCATCACTTGTGCACCTGAAAGTTTTTCAACACCGTGGCATAACACAGTATTACTTTCGATTTCAGCATGAGCACCCATACGAATTAGCTCAGGAATGTGCATAAAACGATTTTCAAAAATAGTTTCAGTGATCATCCCAGCACCTTCAGCCACTAGGTTTAAAAGGCTAAATTGTGCTTGCATATCCGTTGGAAAACCGGGATGTGGGGCTGTACGCAATGTGACTGCTTTAGGGCGTTTACCATGCATATCAAGGCTTATCCAATCTTCGCCTACTTCAATATCTGCGCCAGCTTCACGTAATTTTGCCAACACCGCATCTAATGTGTCTGGTTTAGCATTACGACAAACAACTCGACCACGAGAAATCGCAGCAGCAACTAAGAAAGTTCCCGTTTCAATACGATCTGGTAGGATTTGATAAGTACCGCCGCCAAGGCGCTCTACGCCTTCAATAGTAATGCTATCAGTACCTGCTCCACTGATTTTGGCGCCTAATGTATTGAGAAAGTTTGCTGTATCTTCAATTTCAGGCTCTCTTGCCGCATTTTCAATGATAGTTTTACCTTCAGCTAATACCGCAGCAGTCATAATCGTAATAGTCGCGCCCACACTCACTTTATCCATGACAATATGTGCGCCTTTTAAACGCCCATCAACGCGTGCTTTTACATAACCTTCATCCAGTGTGATCTCAGCACCTAATTGCTCTAAACCTGTAATATGAAGATCAACAGGACGAGCACCAATGGCACAACCACCCGGTAAAGAAACCTGACCTTGACCAAAACGCGCCACCAGCGGACCTAAAGCCCAGATAGAAGCACGCATGGTTTTTACTAACTCGTAAGGAGCGCAAAATTCATTAATGTTACGAGCATCAACGAAAACAGAGCCATTACGTTCAACATTAGTTCCTAAGCGATTAAGTAACTTAATCGTTGTATCGATATCTTTTAATTTAGGAACATTCGTTAATTCTACTGGCTCTTCGGCAAGGATCGCAGCGAACAGGATTGGTAATGCGGCATTTTTTGCGCCTGAAATAGAGACCTCACCTGATAAACAGGTTGGTCCTTGTACTCTAAATTTATCCATCTGTAGAACTCTCTTTTTATTTTGCTGTACGCTGTATACCTACTGACTCAAAGCCCGTTAAGTTTACGATCCCTCTTCCACTCTTCAGGTGTGTAGGCTTTAATAGACAAAGCGTGAATACGATTATCTGCGATATATTCCATCAAAGGGGCATAAATGGTTTGTTGTTGTTTTACTCTGCTCATTCCCTCAAACATTGCGCCAACAACCACAACTTGAAAATGACTACCATCACCATTAACGATAACTTCATCTAAAGACAGGCTGTCCATTAATACTTGTTTGATTTCGTTTGTATCCATAATTGCTCAATCTCAACGTTAAAATAATAATCAGTCGTCTATCCTAATGGAATCCGCTCTACTCTTAAACCATCAAAAACCCCCTTAATGATAAAAGTATCACGAAGGGGGGCTTTTTAATACCTTTACTTAAAATCGGTATTAGGCAATATTCATAATTTCATCAAGATCATAGAGTGTAATTAAAGTCTGAAAACGCTCACTGGCACCTTGAATAATAAATTGACGATTTTGTGCTTCCATTTCTGCCTTTAAGTGAACAAAAAGTGCCAATCCTGTTGAATCAATATGTTCTAAGGCAGAAATGTCAATGATATTAATATCAGCTAATAAGGCTTTACGTTGTTGCCAAGCAGGCAATAACGTTTCACGATCTAGCGTTCCTTGGAAATAGAGGACATCATCCCTTTTTTCCCAATTTAACGAAGCTGACATGTTATTTTTTCTCACCCAGTGTGATTGGTGTTTTAGCACTGATCTCTAACTGTTTAGTTAAACCATCAACACCTTTAGAATTTAAAATATCTGACCACTCATTCTGTTTTGTTGTGATCATGCTGACACCTTCAGCAATCATATCATAAGCTTGCCATTCACCTGTTTTGCTATTTTTACGCCATTGGAAATCAAGACGAACAGGCGGGCGACCATTTGTATCGATAATGGTGACACGGATAGTGAGCGTTGATTTATCTGCAAACGGTTTTGCAGGCTCAATACGATACTCTTGACCTTCATACATCGCTAATGCCTGACCGTAAACTTGAGCAAGATACGCTTCGAATGCTGTAAAATAAGCCTCGCGTTGTGCTGGTGTTGCATTACGATAATGCGGCCCTAGCACTAATGCACCTGCATATTTAATGTGTACATAAGGCAGTAATTCTTGCTGAACAATTTGACGTAAAACTTCAGGGTTTTTACGAATTTCAGGCTGTTCATTTTTTAATTTACTAAAGGTCTTTTGTGCTGCATCTTCCATCAATGCATAAGGATTGGTTTTATCGACCGCCATTGCAAAAGGCGTTATCACTAATAGTGCGACCATCAATAAGCGTTTAAACATAGGTTCGCTTCTCCTCAAATAGGGTTTCAATAATACGATGCATTTATTACGCTAAATTTAGCTAAATGTATAAGTGCATCGTATAGGAATTAATGATTAAGGTAATGCAGAGTGTTCTTCTGTCGGTTTAGATTCAGATTTAGCTGAATCATCACCCTCACCTGTTTTATAAAGGAATTGACCAATTAGGTCTTCTAATACCATTGCTGAATTGGTATTTGTGATCCGTCCTCCATCTTCTAACAGAGTAGAATCTAATGCTTCATCATAAAAACCCAAATTCAATGCAAGGAACTGTTCACCTAATAAACCCGATGTACGAATAGACAGTGAGCTACTTTCTGGAATGTGGTCATAAATACTCAGAATATCGAGCGCGACTTCAGGACGATAGTTCCCTTCACTTTCTTCTTTTAAAGTGATAGAAGCAACACGACCAATCACCACACCGCCAATCTTAACTGGAGAGCGCTCTTTTAACCCACCAATATTACCGAAACTGGCATAAACACGATAAGTCGGTTGGTTACCCATTTCTTTAATATCAGCGACTTTAAGGCATAAGAAAATCACCGCGGCTAACGCAATCAGAACAAATAGACCAACCCAAACTTCAATTTTTTTACTTTGCATGACTTAGTTCCCAAACATCAGTGCTGTTAGCACAAAATCTAAACCCAATACGGCTAACGATGAATGAACAACAGTACGTGTTGTTGCTCTGCTAATCCCTTCTGATGTTGGGATTGCGTCATACCCGTTAAAGAGCGCTATCCAAGTGACAGTAATGGCAAAAACGACACTTTTAATAAAGCAGTTCACTAAATCGAGTCGCCATTCAACGGCACCCTGCATAGATGCCCAGAAAAAGCCTTCATCGATCCCTTTCCAATCCACTCCCACAATTGCACCACCCCAAATACCAATGGCAACAAAAATAAGTGAAAGCAATGGCATACTAATAAGCCCCGCCCAAAAACGAGGCGCAACGACACGTCGTAAAGGATCAACTGCCATCATTTCTAAACTAGAAATTTGTTCTGTCGCTTTCATTAAACCAATTTCGGCTGTTAAGGCTGAGCCCGCACGACCAGCAAATAATAATGCCGTGACGACGGGGCCTAATTCTCTTAATAATGAGAGTGCAACCATCATGCCAAGGCTAGCTTCAGCACTAAATGTTGTCAGTACAAGATAACCTTGTAATCCCAACACCATGCCAATAAATAAGCCAGACACCATAATAATTAATAAAGATTGAACGCCAACGTTATACAGTTGCTTCATTAAGAGAGGCCACTGTTTACGGAGTTCCGGTTTACCGACTAATGCTCGAAAGAGCATAATCCCCGCTCGACCGAATGTCGCAAAAATCGCCAACGCTCTAGCGCCAATACGAGCTAATAAATTTACCACGTACTAATTTCCTCGTCCTAATAGGTCGTCCTGATAATCTCCCGCAGGAAAACGGAAAGGCACAGGGCCATCAGCAATTCCATCTAAAAACTGTCTTACTTGCCTATTGGGATTCCCCTGTAATTCTTGTGCACTGCCTTGCGCAATCACTTTCTGCTCTGCGACAATATAGGCGTAATCAGCGATACTTAACACTTCAGGCACATCATGGGAAACCACAACACAAGTCACACCAAGCGCATGATTTAACTCATCAATTAGCTTAACAAGCACCCCCATAGTGATAGGATCTTGCCCAACAAAAGGTTCATCAAACATAATGAGCTCAGGATCAAGTGCAATAGCCCTTGCTAATGCTGCCCTTCTCGCCATGCCGCCAGATAATTCAGAAGGCATTAAATTTGCGGCACCACGTAAACCTACGGCTTCAAGTTTCATCATCACTGTTGTACGTATCAGTGCTTCAGGCAAATTTGTATGTTCTCTCAGTGGAAATGCCACATTTTCAAACACATTCATGTCTGTGAACAGTGCGCCTGATTGAAAAAGCATACTCATTTTCTTTCTTGCTTGATACAACGCAGAACGTGATAGCGCAGGAATATTGTCGCCATCGAACCAAATTTCACCACTATCGGGAAGGATTTGTCCTCCCATTAGGCGTAACAAGGTTGTTTTACCAATCCCTGAAGGGCCCATAATCGCAGTCACTTTTCCTCTCGGCACAACAAGATTGATCTCAGAGAAGATCTTTCTGCTACCGCGAGTGAAGTTCATATTGCGCACTTCAATTAGATTATCAGATTGTGCGTTCATGAATAAAACATCCTCAAGCCTGTCTGCATAAACGAATTTTTACGCTATTTTGGCAGGTCATTCGCTATGTTACAAAGAAATCACCACTATTTAGCAATTTATTGCACGGTTAATTTTACTTTTCGTGCTTGGCTAGTCAAAATATGGTTAATTAGCAAAACCTTTTGACAATATGTTTTTTTATCAGCCCTGTCTTATTGGTTTTTTCTTTATTCGCTCATTGTTGGAAAACTGATGGCATGTTGATTACTTTGTCTCTTTTAATTTTTGGGTTGATGTTACTCGTTTATGCATCAGACCGATTAGTTTATGGTGCGAGCGTTTTTGCGCAATCGTTAAAAATCCCGCCAGCCGTTATCGGTATTTTAATTGTCGGTACAGGTACTTCACTGCCTGAGCTTTTTGTTTCAGCAGATGCTGCTGTTCATAATTTTCCTGACATCGCGATCGGGACAGCCATTGGCTCGACACTCACCAACCTTCTCCTCATCGTGGGTATTGGCGCGATGATTTACCCCATGAACATTCAGTCCGCAGTACTAAAAAAAGAGCTCCCCTTGATGATTATAGTCATCATGCTCGTTGGTATTATTGTTTCTAGCGGAAATTTGGGGCTTAGAGAAGGTACACTGCTCTTTTTTATTGGCTTTGCATCTATTTTTCTCATGATAAAAACAATGCATAAAACCCTAGCACAAGAGCGTCACGTGTTACCTTTAGAAACCTTAACGCGTTTTGAATTACAGACAAATCCCCGTAATTCTGTTGCCCTGTTTTGGGTTGTCATTGCTTTACTGATCATACCCGTGGCAACCCAGATGATATTAGATAATGCCTTTATTTTAATGCAACAGTATCATCTTAGTGGATTTTTTATCGGTTTAACCTTGCTATCTATTGGAACAAGCCTTCCTGAGTTAGCAACAACCATTGTGGCAGCACTAAGACGCGAGAATGAATTAGCATTAGGGAATATTATAGGTGCTAATATATTCAATCTAACTTTTGTGTTGGGAATGCCAGCATTACTCTCACCAAGCACATTTAATATGCACGCCTTTTATTTTAGCTTTGCTGTACTTGGTGTCGCCAGTTTACTGTTTTCTCTCTTTTCATTAGGGCGTAAACAACGTCTTAATAGAGGAAAAGGGATATTCTTGTTAGTTTGCTTTATTGTTTATATTACGGTGTTGTGCGTCGCACATTCTCTCTTAACCTAAAATAAATGGTACAAAAAAATGACCGAGTTTGATTTTCAGCAAGCAGGTAAAAAAGTTCTTCATATTGAACGTGATGGATTAGCTGAACTAGAACAATACATTAACGATGATTTTACCCGTGCTTGTGAAAAAATATTTCACTGTCAAGGACGAGTCATTGTGATGGGGATGGGGAAATCAGGGCATATTGGACACAAAATTGCGGCCACATTTGCCAGCACAGGAACACCTTCTTTCTTTGTGCATCCTGGTGAAGCCAGCCACGGTGACTTAGGAATGGTGACAGAAAAAGATATCGTTCTAGCGATTTCAAACTCCGGTGAAGCCAGCGAGATCCTCGCGCTTATTCCCGTACTTAAACGTAAACAAATAACACTGATTTGTATGACACGCACTCCTCAAAGTACAATGGGGAAAGCGTCTGATATTCATCTTTGTATCAAAGTCCCTAAAGAAGCCTGTCCTTTAGGGCTTGCACCAACAACCAGTACAACAGCAACCTTGGTTATGGGGGATGCGCTAGCCATCGCTCTTTTACGTGCCCGTGGTTTTACTGCTGAAGATTTTGCGCTTTCTCACCCAGGTGGTGCATTAGGCCGAAAATTACTCCTTCATGTCAGTGATTTAATGAATAAAGACGCCGATATTCCACGTGTGACTAAAGAGGCCACTTTACGTGAAGCGCTTGTCGAGATAACCCGTAAAAAACTAGGTATGACCGTCATTTGCGATGACAATATGCTGATCAATGGTATCTTTACTGACGGTGACTTACGAAGAATATTTGATTTAGGGATAGATCTGAACAATGCCAAAATCTCAGATGTGATGACAAGAGGCGGTATTCGTATTCGCCCAGATTGTTTAGCCGTTGAAGCACTAAATTTAATGCAAGCAAAACATATCACCTCGCTCTTAGTCACAGAACAAGATAGTGATATCCTGTTAGGCGTTTTACATATGCATGATTTATTACAGGCCGGTGTTGTATAAGATAGTCATAACGTTCGAAGGATAAAAATGAATACACTGATAGAAACTTGTTATGGTGCAGTAAGCGAACAAATCATCAAAAAAGCAGAAAAAATCCAATTGCTGATTTGTGATGTTGATGGTGTGATGTCGGACGGGCTCATTTATATGGGTAATAATGGCGAAGAATTAAAAGCCTTTAATGTCCGTGATGGGTACGGCATCCGTTGTTTGCTTACATCTGGCATTGAGGTTGCTATCATTACAGGTCGTCAATCTAAACTGTTAGAAGATCGTGCTAAAACCCTTGGCATTACATATCTTTACCAAGGTCAGCATAATAAGCTTTTGGCGTATCAACAACTGTTAGATACACTAAACCTTAAACCTGAACAAACAGCCTATATTGGTGATGACCTGATTGATTTACCTGTAATGGAAAAAGTGGGACTTTCTGTCGCTGTGGCAGATGCTCATCCATTACTTATACCTCGTGCTAATTATGTCACTCGCATTGCAGGTGGTCGTGGAGCAGTACGAGAATTGTGTGATTTAATCCTTTTAGCGCAAGGTCGGCTTGAAGAAGCTAAAGGTCTTTCGATTTAACGTATAACGATACAGAATGAATAAATTAAAATCCTGGTTTACCTTAATTCTTGCCATTATCGCCCTTGGGCTGATTGGCTGGAACTACACTAATAACACTGAGTTCGGTGAGGGTGAGATTGTTGATGATGGTCAACCTACCTACCAATCCAAATCATCGATCTCTTTTGTTTACGAGCCAACGGGTATACTCGGATATAAACTGGTTGCTGATGATGTCAAAAATTATGCTCAGCAAAAGTTTACATGGTTTACTAACCCTGTCTTAACCACCTATTCACCGACAGGGGATGCAACATGGACAGTACGCGCAAATAAAGCCAAGCTAACAAACAGTAAAATGCTCTATCTTTATGGCGATGTTCAAATTGATAGCCTAACGGATGACTCTCAACTACAGAGAATAAGCACAGACAACGCTATCGCAAATTTGGACACACAGGATGTTTCCTCTGATGATGAAGTGACTATTATCGGCGTCGGACTGAAATCAGTCGGCTTAAAAATGCGAGGCAATCTGCGTGAGAAACGTGCAGAGCTGATTGAAAAGGTAAACACCTATTATGAGATCCCTAATGAATCAAAAAATCCGTAATACACTGATTATCGGTACACTTTTAGCGATAAGTGTACCTGCGATGGCGCTTAAAGATGACACACAACAACCTATTGTTGTGAACTCAGAGAAACAATCGCTTGATCTCGAAAAAAACGTCACAACCTTTACACAAAATGTTGTGATCAAACAAGGATCTATCGATATTCGTGCTGATAAAGTTATTGTCACACGCCCAGGTGGTGACTCCAAAAAGATCATTATAGAAGCATTTGGTAACCCAGTGACTTTTTATCAGTTACAAGATGATGGTAAACCTATCAAAGGTCGTGGCGAAAAAATGACCTATGAAATGGATAAAGAGTTAATGACCTTAACGGGTAAAGCCTATCTTGAACAATTAGACAGTAATATCACCGGTGATAAGATCACTTATCTCGTCCCAACTCAGCAAATGGAAGCTTTTAGCGGTAAAGGTAAACAAGTGACTACTGTTTTACTGCCTTCCCAGTTGCAAGAGAAAGGCCCTGGTGTTAACAACAAAGGTAAGTAACACTTTATGGCGCTGTTAAAAGCTGAAAATTTAGCAAAAGCATACAAAGGGCGTACCGTTGTCGGTGATGTCAGCTTGAACGTTAATTCAGGTGAGATTGTCGGCTTACTTGGACCCAATGGTGCAGGTAAAACAACCACATTCTATATGGTTGTTGGTATTGTCGCCCGTGATGCAGGTAGTATTACCATTGATGATGAAGACATTACGCTGTTACCGTTACATGAACGAGCACGTAAAGGCATTGGCTATCTTCCTCAAGAGGCGTCTATTTTTAGACGTTTAAGCGTTTATGACAACATTATGGGGATCTTAGAAATCCGCCATGATTTAACGCCTGAAGAACGAAAAGATCGAGCCGAAGAACTGCTAGAAGAGTTTAATGTCAGCCACTTACGTAACAGTTTAGGGCAATCATTATCAGGAGGGGAGCGTCGCCGTGTTGAAATCGCACGGGCATTGGCAGCAAACCCTAAATTCATTTTATTAGATGAACCTTTTGCGGGTGTTGACCCTATTTCAGTATTAGATATTAAAAAAATTATCCAGCATCTACGTGATTATGGATTAGGTGTACTGATTACTGACCATAACGTGCGTGAAACATTAGATGTGTGCGAACGTGCTTATATCGTCAGCCAAGGTCACCTTATTGCGCATGGTTCACCAGAAGAAATTCTTGAAAATGAGCAAGTTAAACGTGTTTACTTAGGTGAAGGTTTCCGCCTGTAATCTTTGATTCACTTTTTACTCTGTCATGGATGACAACAGCAAAGGACTCTTCGCATTATTATGAAACAAAGTCTGCAACTTCGTCTTAGTCAGCAACTGGCAATGACGCCACAGCTACAACAGGCTATTCGTTTGTTGCAACTTTCGACGCTTGAATTACAACAAGAAATTCAGCAAGCACTTGAATCTAATCCACTTCTAGAACAAGACGACGATCAACCCGATCCCGTTTCAGATGATACCGCTCATACAGCAGATCCGTCAGATCCGACAACAGAAACAACAACTGAAAA
>NZ_MIIZ01000610.1:0-70036 GCF_001743005.1 Shigella sp. FC1967
ATAAAATGAAATTTAAATTTACTCAAGTCAATCAACTAAAACAATAACAACAAACAGTGGTAAAAAAAACAGTTAATAATGTTGTTTTAATTTCACCTATTTACATTATTAAGAGCTTCCTGTTATAACTTAAACTATCATCACAATATTATTCTTTCTCGCATAAATAGTTTTTAAATAACCTTTCACAGTTATTTATTTTCACCCTATTTTATTTGCTAACTTAAAAAGAATCTAATGGTGATCTTATTACTTAATATTTTTATCACGATGATTATTATAGGTTGTTATTATGACATCACAATCACACTCCACTCAGCCGTTGAGTCAACCTACGGCAAGACCATTGAATCGCAACGACTATAAAACGTTGGGTTTGTCCTCACTAGGGGGAACATTGGAGTTCTATGATTTCGTGATCTTCGTGTTCTTTACGAAAACATTGAGCCACTTGTTCTTTCCTGGCGATAACGCTTTTATTGCACAAATGCAGACATTAGGTATTTTTGCCGCAGGTTATCTTGCTCGCCCTTTGGGTGGCATTATTATGGCGCACTACGGAGATATTATTGGACGTAAGCGCATGTTTACTTTAAGTATCTTCTTAATGGCTGTACCCACATTAGTGATTGGTTTATTACCCACTTATGCCAGCATTGGTGTTGCAGCACCATTATTGTTGTTATTAATGCGCATTATGCAAGGTGCCGCCATTGGTGGTGAAATGCCTGGTGCTTGGGTGTTTATCGCAGAGCACACCCCCAAACAACGTTATGGTTTAGGTGTAGGAACATTAACCTCGGGTATTACAGGCGGTATTTTATTAGGCTCAATCGTGGCAATTATCGTTCAACGTAGCTATACCGCTCAAGAAGTAAATGATTTTGCATGGCGTATTCCTTTTATTTTAGGGGGCGTATTTGGCTTAATCTCTGTTTACTTACGTCGCTTTTTACAAGAAACCCCGATCTTCAAAGAAATGGCGGCAAAAAAAGCGTTAGCACAAGAAATGCCTGTGGTTTCAGTTATTAAGGGTCATAAGCAAGCATGCTTAATTACAGCTGCATTAACATGGTCTTTATCAACCGCTATCGTTGTCACCATTTTGATGACACCCGGTGTCATTGTTGAAGGGATCTATAAAATTGATAGAACAACGTCATTAGAAGCAAACTGTGTTGCAACATTAACTTTAACCTTAGGTTGCATATTCTGGGGTTGGATTGGTGACAAATTAGGAACACGTGCATCAATGACATTATCATGGGGCGGTTTAATTCTTACTGCATTCCATTTCTATGGCAGTTTAGATGCAGCGATGTCAAGTTTTCAATTAGCGTTTAACTATGGTTTGATGGGCTTTTTTGTAGGCGCGATTGCAACTACACCTATCGTTAGCACAAGAGCATTTCCACCATCAATTCGTTTTTCTGGTTTATCTTTTGCTTATAATATGGCTTATGCCTTGTTCGGTGGATTAACACCAATGTTAACAGGAATATGGTTAGAAAAAACAGCAATGGCAGGTGCATATTATGTTGCTGGCGTATCATTATTAGCAATTGCTGTCGCTTTCTTACCTTTAGCTTATAAAGGGTGGACAGCAGTAAAACCGACAACCAGAGAAAAAGAGGTTGCATTACAGATTGATAAAGTGAGCGGCTAGACCTTTATCAATATCAACGCATCGTTCTATCCGTCCCCGAATACAATACCGCCCTTAATAAAGGCGGTATTTTTTTATGCTGCATTCGATGGCAATAAATAAACAAAAAAGGATGCCTTATAGCATCCTTTATTTTTCTTAAACTTTGTTTTTTAATGGCACAAATTACTGTGTCATTTTACTTAGCATAGGCGCCGTGATCAGCATTAGAATTGCGATAACACCCGTTACAATACCGATTTGTAAGAATACACTGCTGTAAATTTCTAATGAAGCGTGAGCGCTTTGTACATCTTCTGGTACTGCCATTAAACTCGCCACTTTACCGGCAATAATTGCAGCCGCTGCCGAAGTTAAGAACCAAGCACCCATAATAAAGCCCATTAAACGCTGCGGTACAAGTTGAGCAACCATGGCAAGACCAAGTCCTGAAATCATTAGCTCACCAATGCTTTGGAAACCATAACTTGCGACTAGCCACCATGAAGACACAATACCCGCTTCATTTGCCATGCTTGCACCCAGTGGTAACACTAAGAATGCCGTCGCACTTAAGAACATCCCTGCGGTGAACTTATATGGCATCGGCAATCTATCACCCATAAAGTTATAAACTGCCGCTAATAATGGGCTTGCTAACATGATCCAGAATGGATTCAATGATTGGAATTGTTCAGGTTCAACGCTAAAACCTAAAATTGAGTGCTCAACGTTATGGATTGCGAAGAAGTTTAACGATGTTGGCATTTGATCGTAAAGAACGAAAAAGACCACGGCTTCAACCATCAGCAAAAACGCGACAATCATCTTACGGCGAGCAGCACCTTTCATCATAAAGGTTTCACGTGCAAAAATCAGGATGATACCGAGTGAGATAACCGCCAAAGACCAACTTGCCACTTCATTATGATGTAATAGCCAAGTCGATACAGCCGTTAAAGCGACGATACCCACCAGCGTTAATAATAATTTTAAATAATTAAGCGGTTCAAAATCAGGTCTAGAGCCTTTATCTTTGATCCAACTACGGCAAACCATAAAGTTTGCTAAGGTGATCAGCATACCAACAACACTTAATGCAAATGCAACATCCCAACCATAATTAGCCGCTAACCATGGCGTTGCTAACATAGATAAAAACGAACCTACGTTGATAGACATATAGTACATCGTAAATGCACCGTCTAATTGCGGATCATCTTTCTCGTAGCAAGTGGCTAATAATGAAGATGGGTTAGCTTTAAATAAACCATTACCTACTGCAATCGTTGCAAGTCCCCAATAAATCACGTCTTTATTGTGATCAGAAAATGCTACCATCGCATAACCAATTGCCAGTACGATTGCGCCAAGAATAATAACCCTTTTAGTACCAAGGACTTTATCCCCAAGCCATCCACCGATAGCAACAAAACCATAAACTAATGCGGTAAATGCAGCAAAAACGGTGATAGCTTCTGCTTCACCCATGCCCAGCATTTTAACCAAGTAAACGGCCATGATCCCTTGTAGGCCGTAATAACCGAAACGTTCCCATAATTCGATTGAGAAGATGAGATAAAACGCACGAGGCTGTTTAAATGCATTCAGGCTCGGTTTTTGTCCATCGTCAGGTGTGTTTGCAGTTGACACTAAAAACCTCTAATTATTCTATTACGCCTTTATATTTAGGCTAATTTTTACAAAAATTTCGTTATTCAAGACAGAGTTAAAGCTCGGTGAATTTCATACTGGATTGTTATTCTTTGAAAAGAGTTCAACGCAGAGAAAAACAAGGTTGGCATTCTATCACTGGAAAGCATAATTATCTAAGAATTATAACTAACTATTGCGTTTTATCATAGTTACAGGCATTTGTACAAAATAGTTATGCGATTAAAAAAACATCAAACAAAATAACTTACTGATAATCAATAAATTATTTTCCACTTAATTATCTCCATATAAACAATTAAGCTACGCTACTGCTTATTGCTCTTTTTGCTCAATTAACGTTTATTGAATAACAACGATAGAATAATGCCAGTAGCAATACGTTTTAATTGATTAAAATAGCGCCAACAAAACACATTCCTTGACTTAATTTCCATATTTCCTTCATTTTTAACGATGAAGAAACAGGTAGAATGTCACCATTCCAGATTTTCATTTCAGTATTTCTGATTAGCTAGTTGCCAGTGAGATCACAAAAGTAATGAATAAAAACAAAAATGTTAAAAAAAGAGTTTCTCTCATCATCGCTTTAATTGTCGTCATCGCAGGGGGTTACGCCTATTGGCAATTTAATGCAGCAAAAACAGCATCACCTGAAAATAAAGGGGCTCAAGCAGCAAACTCACAAAGTCGAGGTACCTCTGGATCTCGTCGTCCACCTTTACCACCTGTTCAAGTTGCAATGTCAACGCAAGAGAATGTTCCCCAGTTTTTATCTGCTTTAGGAACGGTTAAAGCCACTAACAGTGTCACCGTCACTAGCCGTGTTGAAGGTCAATTAATGGCATTACATTTCACGGAAGGACAACACGTTCAACAAGGTGATTTATTAGCGGAAATTGACTCTCGCCCCTTTGAAGTTCAATTAGCTCAAGCCAAAGGACAACTGGCAAAAGATCAAGCAACATTAGCTAATGCTCGTCTTGATTTAGCACGTTATCAAAAATTAGCGAAAACCAATTTAGTCTCACAACAAGAATTGGATAATCAACAAGCTTTAGTTAAACAGTCTGAAGCTAGCATCCGTATTGATGAAGCGGCTATCAGTAATGCACAATTACAACTCACTTACAGCAAAATCACCGCGCCTATTTCAGGTCAAGTGGGTTTAAAACAAGTTGATGTTGGTAATTATATTTCTGGTGGCTCCTCTACACCTATCGTCGTTATCAATCAAATGGATCCTGTTGATGTGCTCTTTACATTACCAGAACAAGATCTCGCGAATGTTATTCAAGCGCGTAAAAATAATGCCGATTTACCCGTCACCGCATTAGATAGAAATAACCAATTTGAATTAGCTAAAGGCAAATTATTTAGTGTTGATAACCAAATTGATGCAACAACTGGCACCATTAAATTAAAAGCACGTTTCCCTCAGCAAGAGACAACGTTATTCCCTAACCAATTTGTTAATGTCCGTCTTTATGTCACCACATTAGAAAAAGCAGTCGTTATTCCTAATGCGGCGCTGCAAATGGGTAATGAAGGTCACTTTGTTTGGGTTGTCGATAGCGAAAATAAAGTGAGTAAATTACGTGTTGAAGTGGCATTACAAAATGCAGAAAAAGTCGTCATAGCTTCGGGTTTATCGGCAGAACAGCGGGTTGTAACCGATGGTGTGGATAGATTAACACAGGGTGCAAAGTTGATATCGTGACCCCCACAGCACCAAAGACGAAAGATAATAACCGTGTTGTTGCGGAGAAAGCGTAATGACCGAGAAAACACACGGTACAAGTGGGGGCCCCTCTCGCTTATTTATTCTGCGCCCTGTTGCAACCACCCTTTTTATGGTCGCCATACTCCTTGCAGGGATTGTTGGCTATCGTATGTTGCCCGTCTCTGCATTACCTGAAGTTGATTACCCCACTATTCAGGTCGTTACACTCTATCCAGGAGCAAGCCCAGATGTAATGACATCAGCAGTTACCGCTCCATTAGAGCGTCAATTTGGACAGATGTCTGGATTAAAACAGATGTCGTCACAAAGTTCTGGTGGTGCATCAGTGATCACACTGATGTTCCAATTAACATTACCATTAGATGTTGCAGAGCAAGAAGTCCAAGCTGCGATAAATGCGGCCACTAATCTGCTACCATCCGATTTACCGTATCCACCGATTTACAGCAAAGTAAATCCCGCAGATCCGCCTATTTTAACCTTGGCGGTGACAAGCTCAATATTACCCATGACACAGTTGCAAGATATGGTTGAAACCCGTATTTCGCAAAAAATTTCACAAGTTAATGGTGTTGGTTTAGTCTCTTTAGCGGGTGGGCAGCGCCCTGCGGTTAGAATCAAACTTAATGCACAAGCCGCTGCATCTTACGGTTTAGATAGCGAAAAAATTCGTGTAGCCATCAATAATGCGAACGTTAACTCAGCAAAAGGGAGCCTTGATGGACCCACTCGCTCTGTGACGTTATCCGCCAATGATCAGATGAAATCATTAGAAGACTACCGTCAATTAATCGTTACTTATAAAAATGGCGCCCCAATTCGTCTATCTGATATCGCAACAATAGAACAAGCACCTGAAAATAATCAACTCGGTGCATGGGCGAATAATAAGCAAGCAATTATTATTAATGTTCAACGTCAACCCGGCGTTAACGTCATTGATACTACTGATAATATTCGTAATTTATTACCTGATTTAGTTTCTAATTTACCAAAATCCGTTAATGTTGAGATCTTAACAGACAGAACCACAACAATCCGTGCTTCTGTTAAAGATGTGCAGTTTGAACTGGGTTTAGCTATCGCCCTTGTGGTGATGGTCATTTATCTCTTTTTACGTAATGGTGTCGCCACCTTAATTCCAAGTATTGCTGTACCGCTTTCATTAGTCGGTACGTTCGCCGTGATGTATTTTTGTGGATTCTCTGTCAATAACCTCACCTTAATGGCATTGACCATTGCCACGGGCTTTGTTGTCGATGACGCCATTGTTGTGATTGAAAATATCTCCCGTTACCTTGAACGTGGTGATAAACCATTAACAGCCGCGTTAAAAGGGGCTGGCGAAATAGGTTTTACCATTATTTCCCTTACCTTCTCTCTTATTGCCGTACTGATCCCCCTGTTATTTATGGGCGATATTGTCGGACGCTTATTTAGAGAGTTCGCAATCACTCTTGCTGTCGCCATTTTAATCTCTGCTGTCGTTTCGCTCACATTAACGCCAATGATGTGTGCCCGATTGCTAAAGCCTGAAAATGAAATCAAACACAATCGTTTTGAAATGGCGTGCGAGCGTTTCTTTGAAAGAATGATTGCGGTATACGCCGTTTGGCTCAAACGTGTTTTAAACCATCAATGGATAACGCTTGGTGTCGCACTGAGCACATTAGTGCTCACTGTATTGCTCTATATGTTTATTCCTAAAGGCTTCTTCCCACTACAAGATAACGGGTTATTGCAAGGAACCATTGAAACCTCACAATCCATTTCTTATCAAGCAATGGTAGAAAAACAGCAGCAAGTCGTTGATAAATTAATTGATGATCCCGCTATTGATAATATTGCTAGCTTTGTAGGGATTGATGGAAGCAACGCAACACTCAATACAGGACGATTACAAATCACGCTAAAACCCCTTGATCAGCGTGATGATCGGATAGATGTGATTATTCCTCGTTTACAAGAACGCATTGCGGCTATTTCAGGCATGACGCTCTATCTGCAACCGACTCAAGATTTGACAATTGATACGCAAGTTTCTCGTACTCAGTATCAATTCACGCTACAAGCAACATCCTTAGATGAATTGGCTTATTGGGTGCCAAAGCTCTCCCAAGCACTAAAAGATAGCGCTGAATTGACCGATATCAGCAGTGATTGGCAAGACAACGGCATGATGGCGTATATCAAAGTAGATAGAGACTCAGCAAGCCGTTTAGGTATTTCGATGAGTGATATAGATAATGCACTTTATAACGCTTTTGGTCAGCGTTTAATCTCCACTATCTATACTCAAGCTAATCAGTATCGCGTGGTTTTAGAACAAGATATTCGTAATGGTGATGGACTACAGGCTCTTTCAGCCGTGCATTTGACCGGCAAAGAGGGGGCGATGGTACCTTTATTGTCTATTGCATCCGTAGAGCAACGCTTAGCACCACTTTCTATTAATCATCAAGAGCAATTTCCTTCAGCAACATTCTCATTTAATGTCGCTGAACAATCCTCTCTTGAAGAAGCCGTAAAAGCTGTAAAATTAGCTGAAGAGCAAATTTCTATGCCAAGAGATATCACCACCCAATTCCAAGGGGCAACACTGGCATTTGAAAGTGCGCTTTCGAGTACTTTGTGGCTGATTATCGCGGCAATTGTGGCAATGTATATTGTATTAGGCGTGCTATATGAGAGTTTTATTCACCCTATCACTATTTTATCTACGCTGCCAACAGCGGGTGTTGGTGCATTATTAGCTTTAATCGCCGCGGGCAATGAGCTGGATATTATTGCAATTATTGGGATCATCTTACTCATCGGGATCGTAAAGAAAAATGCGATCATGATGATAGACTTTGCCCTTGCCGCTGAACGAGAGCAAGGTTTAACCCCTTACGAAGCTATTTATCAAGCATGTCTATTACGTTTCCGACCAATCTTAATGACTACAATGGCGGCGCTTTTAGGTGCCTTACCTTTAATGTTAAGTACCGGTGTAGGAGCCGAGTTACGTCAGCCATTAGGGGTTTGTATGGTTGGTGGCTTAATTATGAGCCAAATCTTAACGCTATTTACGACCCCCGTTATTTATCTATTATTTGATAAGTTATCGCTCTATATCAACCGTAATAAACACGTTGAGAATAATAACGGGGCTGTATCATGAAGTTTTTCGCCCTCTTTATTCAACGTCCCGTCGCAACGACGTTACTCAGCTTGGCGATTTCGCTATGTGGTGCATTAGGTTTCATGTTGCTCCCTGTTGCCCCATTGCCACAAGTTGATTATCCCGTTATTAATATTTACGCCTCATTACCAGGGGCATCACCAGAAACGATGGCATCTTCTGTGGCAACACCACTTGAGCGCTCCCTAGGGCGAATTGCGGGTATTGATGAGATGACATCAAGCAGTTCGCTTGGCAGTACCAGTATTACTCTAGTGTTTGATTTAAACAAAGATATCAATACAGCAGCTCGTGATGTACAAGCCGCATTAAATGCGTCACAAAGCTTATTACCTTCAGGCATGCCAAGCCGACCACGTTATTATAAATCAAATCCTTCTGATGCACCGATTATGATCTTAACGCTCACCTCTGATATCCAAAATACAGGGGAACTTTACGATCTCGCCTCAACAAGATTGGCACAAAAAATCTCGCAGATTGAAGGTGTCAGTGAAGTATCTGTCGGTGGTGGCTCATTGCCAGCGATACGTGTCGCCCTCAATCCTGATGCGTTATTTAACCAAAATGTCAGCCTCGATGATGTCAGAAAAGCCATTAACCAAGCGAATGTGCGACGACCTCAAGGCTTTGTAAATAATGACGAGAAGCGTTGGCAAATCCAAACTAACGATGAGCTCAGCAAAGCAGCAGAATATCGTCCTGTGATTGTGCATTATAATCAAGATGCTGTTGTACGTTTAAGTGATGTGGCACAAGTTACCGATTCAGTACAAAACGCTCGAGCGGCGGGAATGAGTGGCGGAGAACCTGCGATTTTGCTCGTTATTCGTCGTGAAGCGGGTGCCAACATCATTGAAACCGTGGATCGCATTCGTAATGAGTTTCCTGACTTACGTGAGTTGATCCCAGCCAGTGTTGATTTAAAAGTAGCACAAGATAGAACCCCGACTATTCGCGCATCCCTAGCTGAAGTAGAACGAGCGTTAGCCATTGCTGTGGCGCTCGTGATTTTAGTTGTGTTCTTATTTTTACGCTCAGGTCGTGCCACGCTGATCCCTGCCGTTGCTGTTCCCGTTTCATTAATTGGGACCTTTTCAGCCATGTATCTTTGTGGCTTTAGTTTAAACAATCTTTCATTAATGGCATTAACCGTAGCGACGGGCTTTGTGGTTGATGATGCTATTGTGGTACTTGAAAATATCTCTCGTCATATTGAAAATGGTTTAAAACCCAAAGATGCCGCTTTAAAAGGCGTTGGTGAGGTTGGTTTTACTGTCCTGTCGATGAGTATTTCTCTTGTTGCCGTTTTTATTCCATTACTGTTAATGGATGGTCTTGTTGGGCGATTGTTTAAAGAGTTTGCCATCACCTTAACAACCGCTATTGCTATCTCGCTATTTGTTTCTCTTACGCTAACGCCCATGATGTGTGCGCATTTACTAAAAGGCATGAAGCCTAAAGCCCAATCACATTTACGAGGCTTTGGTAAGTTGCTTTTCCGCGCCCAGCAAGGTTACAGTGTCACATTACAAGCCGCATTGCGCCATCGACGCTGGATTATGGCTATTTTTTTCGCCACGTTAGGCTTAAATGCCTATTTATATATCAGTGCCCCCAAAACATTTTTCCCCGATCAAGATACGGGTCGCTTAATGGGATTTGTACGTGCAGACCAAAGTATTTCATTCCAATCGATGAAAGAAAAAATGACCCGTTTTATGCAAGAAATTAATGCAGATAAAGACGTTGATAGCGTAACGGGTTTTACCGGTGGAGGGCGTATTAACAGTGGATTTATGTTTATTTCTCTTAATCCATTATCAGAGCGTACTGATAGCGCCAATCAAGTAATTAATCGCCTACGGGCAAAATTAGCCAATGAACCCGGTGCCAACCTCTTTTTAATGCCAGTGCAAGATGTTCGAGCAGGCGGGCGTCAAGCCAATGCCAGTTATCAATTTACATTATTAGCTGATGATTTAAGCGAGTTGCGTAAATGGGAGCCTATTGTCCGTAAAGCGTTAGGTGAATTGCCTCAACTTGTAGACGTTAACTCTGATAAAGAAGATAAAGGCGCAGAAATGGCACTGACTTACGATCGCGATACCATGTCGCAATTAGGTATTAATGTCAGTGATGCCAATAATCTACTGAACAATGCTTTTGGTCAGCGTCAAATATCCACCATTTATGCGCCACTAAATCAGTATAAAGTGGTCATGGAAGTCTCTGAACAATACACCCAAGATGTTTCGGCGTTAGATAAAATGTATGTGGTCAATAATCAAGGTGAACGTATCCCATTATCCGCATTTGCGAGTTGGTATCCCGCTAATGCCCCATTAAGTGTTAATCACCAAGGATTATCTGCTTCTTCAACTATTGCCTTTAATATTCCTGAAGGCTATACATTAGCTGATGCCATTAATTCTATTGAACGTACAATGACAGAGCTAGGTGTACCGAATACCGTCAGAGGCTCTTTTGCAGGTACCGCACAAATTTTCCAAGAAACCATCAAATCACAACTCATTCTTATCTTAGCGGCGATTGTAACGGTCTATTTGGTATTAGGTGTACTGTATGAAAGCTATATTCATCCGCTGACTATTTTATCAACCCTACCTTCTGCTGGTGTGGGTGCCTTATTAGCATTACAGCTTTTTAATACACCTTTTAGTCTGATCGCACTTATTGGCATTATGTTGCTTATTGGTATTGTGAAGAAAAACGCCATTATTATGGTGGATTTTGCAATTACAGCACAGCGTGAAGGCAAATTGTCAGCTAAAGAGGCCATTATTCAAGCCAGTTTATTACGTTTTCGTCCTATTATTATGACAACTCTTGCCGCATTATTTGGTGCATTACCATTGATGTTAGGTAGCGGAGATGGTGCTGAATTAAGACAACCGTTAGGAATAACCATTGTAGGGGGCTTATTAATGAGCCAACTACTGACCCTGTATACAACCCCTGTTATTTATCTATTTTTTGATGGATTGCGTGAACGTTGGCAACAACGACGGATCAGCAAAAAAGAGGCAAATGCATGAAATTGAGAAGCAAGCTGTTCTTAGTGGTTTTCGCGACTTGTATGGTGGTTGTTCTCGCTATGCATATTGGTATTCGAGGCAGCTTCCAGCAAGGATTCATCGGTTATATCAAGAAAAACAGTGAACAGCGTGCAACTCTTTTAGCTGAAGCCTTAACTGAACAATATGCATTGACAGGAGATTGGCGCTTTCTCAATAGAGATGATCGTTCTCTTTATCAAATATTACGAAGCATTGATCAAATAAGTCAAAGTAGCGAAGGCCCTCCTCCCAGAGGTTGGCGTACGCAATTTTGGATCGTTGATAAAGAGATGAAGCGCTTATTTGGGCATGACAATCAATTTCCCGCAGAAACATTTAAAAAGCCCATTACCTTTCACAATGAAATTGTTGGATGGGTGATTGTCAGTGCGGCAGATAAAATCAGCAGTGAAGCCGATATCAGTTTTGATAAACAACAACTGCGTACCAGTTGGGTCATTGCTGGTTTAACGGTTCTTTTTGCGTTATTGATCACTCTTATTCTTTCTCGCAATATGATACGCCCAGTTAAACGACTTGTTGAGGCGACTCATAAATTAGCAGCGGGTGACTTTTCTGTTCGTGTGACGCCCACAAGCAAAGATGAAATCAGTCAGCTCGCTACCGATTTTAATCAACTAGCCAGCACACTAGAAAAAAATGAGCAAATTCGTCGCGATTATATGGCAGATATCTCACATGAATTGCGAACCCCTCTCGCTATTTTAAAAGGTGAACTTGAAGCGCTGCAAGATGGTGTCAGAAAGCCAACAAAAGAGACATTAAACTCCCTTCTATTTGAAGTCACCAACCTGACAAAATTAGTTAATGATCTCCACCAGCTTTCGCTATCAGACAGAGGTTCTTTAACTTATCGTAAAGATTTTATTGATATTAATGAGGTCATTTTGTTGGCAGTGGCTTCTTATCGTCACACATATCAAACTAAAGAGATTACTTTACTCACCGAATTAGATGATCTGTCTCCATTGATTGTGCAAGCCGATCCTGACCGATTGATCCAGCTTTTCCATAATCTGCTGGAGAATAGTGTTCGTTATACTTATTCAGGTGGTCAATTGCATATCAGTACCCAAAAAGCACAAAATCATGTTCTGATTTCATTAGAAGATAGTGCTCCAGGGCTAGATAACGCTCAATATAACGTTGTTTTCCAGCGGTTTTATCGTGCAGAAAACTCACGAAATCGTGCAAGTGGTGGCTCTGGTTTAGGTCTTGCGATTTGCGAAAATATTGTTGAAGCCCATAATGGTAAGATAAGTGCAATGCCGTCCTCTTTAGGTGGCGTGAAAATCCTTATAGAATTACCTGCATATTCTGATGATCTTTAAGCCTAATAACCCTTGAGCCAATAAATGACCGTATCTGAATCACCCTATTCAATCCTGATTGTTGAAGATGAACCCAAACTTGCCCAATTACTTATTGATTATCTTCAAGCATCAGGTTATCAGACTCATTGGTTAGCAGATGGTGCTGAAGTGAGCGATTGTATAAAACAGCAACACTACGATTTAATACTATTAGATCTGATGTTGCCCGTTAAAGATGGCATTACGATCTGTAAAGAGTTGCGTCAGTTTTCAGATATTCCCATCATTATGGTGACAGCGAAAACAGAAGAAGTTGATCGATTACTCGGGCTTGAGATTGGCGCTGATGACTATATTTGCAAACCTTATAGTCCAAGAGAAGTGGTAGCCAGAGTCAAAACGTTATTGCGTCGTTTTTATCGCCCACAAGATATTATTCAAAATGAAAAATTCGTCGTCATTGATGAGCAGGCTTACCAAATCCAATACAATAATAAGATCCTCGATTTAACGACGGCTGAATTTCGTTTACTAAAAGCTTTAGCCACTCAACCTGGAAAAATATTAACTCGCGATCAACTGATGGATCATCTTTATGATGACTACCGCATTGTGACGGATAGAACCATTGATAGTCATATTAAAAATTTACGACGCAAACTTGAGCAATTGAACGATCAAATTGAATTTATTCGCTCAATTTATGGTCAAGGCTATCGTTGGGAAACCCAAGCTTATCGTTTTCGATGATATTTTTTCAGGAATACATTGAACCTCGCTACACTTAAGCGCTAGAATCCACCCCTTTATGATATACCCCTACCCAATGTGTGGGGGACTGACTTGAAATCAGAACCAGGAAATTAACCATGTTTACACCCGAATTACTCTCTCCTGCTGGCTCATTAAAAAATATGCGCTATGCATTTGCTTATGGCGCAGACGCCGTTTATGCAGGTCAGCCACGTTATAGCTTACGTGTGCGTAATAATGAGTTTAACCACGAAAATCTTGCTAAAGGTATTCAAGAAGCCCACGAATTAGGTAAGCGCTTCTATGTTGTGGTTAATATCGCACCGCATAATGCTAAATTAAAAACCTTTATCCGTGACCTAAAGCCCGTCATTGATATGGGACCTGATGCGCTGATTATGTCTGATCCGGGTTTGATCATGATGGTACGTGAAGCCTTCCCAGAAATGGATATTCACCTTTCAGTACAAGCCAATGCCGTTAACTGGGCAACCGTAAAATTCTGGCGTCAAATGGGATTAACTCGCGTGATCCTTTCTCGTGAACTCTCTATTGATGAAATTGCAGAAATTCGTAAACAAGTTCCTGATATGGAATTAGAAGTTTTCGTTCACGGTGCATTATGTATGGCTTACTCAGGTCGTTGCCTATTATCTGGCTATATTAATAAGCGTGACCCAAACCAAGGCACATGTACTAACGCTTGCCGTTGGGAATATAAAGTTGAAGAAGGCAAAGAAGATGAGGTAGGTAACATCGTTGAAAAATACACGCCAATCCCCGTTAAAAACGTCGAGCCTACGCTAGGTGTTGGCGCACCAACAGATAAAGTCTACTTAATCGAAGAAGCAAAACGTCCTGGTGAATATATGACTGCGTTCGAAGATGAGCACGGTACTTATATCATGAACTCTAAAGACTTACGCGCAATTGAACACGTTGAGCAATTAACGCAAATGGGTGTGCATTCACTAAAAATAGAAGGACGTACTAAATCCTTCTATTACTGTGCCCGTACTGCACAAATGTATCGCCGTGCAATTGATGATGCGGTTGCAGGTAAACCCTTTGATCCAACATTGCTCACCACATTAGAAGGGTTAGCACACCGCGGTTATACAGAGGGTTTCTTACGTCGCCATACCCATGATGCGTACCAAACTTATGAATATGGTTATTCTGTCTCTGACACTCAACAATTTGTCGGTGAATTTACCGGTAAACGTGTAAATGGTTTAGCTGAAGTTGATGTGAAAAATAAATTTGTTTTAGGTGATAGCCTAGAATTAATGACACCCACTGGAAATATTCAATTTACGCTAGAGACGCTATTTAACAAAAAACAGCAGCCAACCGATGTTGCACCAGGTAATGGTCACATGGTGTATTTATCTGTTCCCGAAGATGTTGATTTAGATTTTGCACTGCTGATCCGTAACCTACAAGGTACAACAACACGTCAACCGCATAAGATTGATGCGGTAGAAGTGAAGTAAAGCGTCATAATCTGATTTAAAGTGGTCAATTTCAAATACAGATCACATCAATAATAATTTGTTTACCGTATCATCAGTTCCGAAAAATAAAGAACTAGAATGAATACAGTAAGACTAGGAACCACCTCCTTGGCAAATCCAATCTCCCTTGGATTTGCCTTTTCTTTTTATCCCTTTCTTATCCTCCCTTTTATATAAAACGCCTCCTTTTCGTTATCATTTGTAAAAAAAATAGTAATTTTCTTGATATCCATTACCTTTAAAAGAGTGATTCAATCAAAAGGACTCATCAATGAGTAAAATTAGTTTGCTAATCATTAATGGAAAAAGCGCTAACAATAGTGCATTGAGAAACGCCGTTTACCAATTACGTGATGAAGGTTTTAATCTCCAAGTAAGGGTGACTTGGGAATCCAGTGATATACACCGTTTTGTACAAGAAGCTATCGATATGCAAGCCGAAACGGTGATTGCCGCGGGAGGCGATGGAACGATTAATAGCGTTGTATCTGAACTCATTCATCTCTCTCCCTCATCGTTACCAACACTGGGCATTATTCCATTAGGCACAGCAAATGATTTTGCGACTAGCGCACAAATTCCTCGCGATATGGAAAATGCCCTTAATTTAGCCGTTAAAGGCCGCTCAGTCCCTATTGATGTTATCTCTGTGAATAAGACGCACTATTTTATCAATATGGCATCAGGTGGCTTTGGAACCAAAATCACAACAGAAACACCTAAAGCGTTAAAATCAGCCTTAGGTGGAGCCGCCTATTTTATTAATGGCCTTTTAAGTATCGATTCGTTAAAAGCGGATTATTGCACAATTGAAGCGGAAAATTTTCACTGGGAAGGTGAATCACTCATTCTCGGTATTGGTAATGGTCGTCAAGCAGGAGGAGGACAACAACTCTGTCCCGACGCTTTAATTAACGACAATAAACTCAATATTACGATTGTTGAAGCACACGAATTACTCCCTTCTCTTTTGAATAGCCTGTTTGATCGTAAAAAAAATGACAAGATAATCGAGCGTGAAAGTCATTGGGTAAACATTAGTGCTTCTCATGAAATGGTCTTTAATTTAGATGGAGAACCCCTTTTAGGGAATAAATTTGAATTTATTGTGTTACCTGAAGCGATCCACTGCCGGTTACCGCCTCAATGTGACTTGTTATCTTAATGTAGATAAATGACAATCACTCTCATCTCATCATGAACTGGAGTATGTAATGACTGATATAGTAAGTTTGTTAGGCGCTGATGCAAAATCATTATTAGAACATCGTTGCCAAACTATCCCAAATGAAAATCTCTACCTGCCAGGTTTTGACTTTGTTGATCGTGTTATGATTGATAACAATCGCCCTAATAGCGTGTTACGTTCAATGCAAACCCTGTTTAATCATGGACGTTTAGCAGGAACGGGGTATCTGTCTATTCTCCCTGTTGACCAAGGCGTTGAGCACTCTGCTGCCGCCTCTTTTGCCGCAAACCCACTCTATTTTGATCCAAAGAATATTGTTGAATTAGCCATTGAAGCGGGTTGTAACTGTGTTGCTTCTACTTATGGTGTTTTAGCGTCTGTTTCTCGCCGCTATGCACACAAAATCCCTTTTCTTGTGAAATTAAACCACAACGAAACCCTAAGCTACCCAGCGCAATATGACCAAACCTTGTATGCCAGTGTAGAACAAGCCTTTGAAATGGGTGCTGTTGCAGTGGGTGCAACCATTTACTTTGGTTCACAAGAAAGCCGTCGCCAAATTGAAGAGATTTCAATGGCCTTTGAGCGTGCTCATGAATTGGGTATGGTAACCGTATTGTGGGCTTATTTGCGCAATCCAGCCTTTAAGAAAGATGGTGTAGATTACCATTCAAGTGCTGATTTAACCGGTCAAGCAAACCATTTAGCCGCGACGATTGGCGCTGATATCGTTAAACAAAAAATGGCTGAAAATAATGGTGGCTTTAAAGCGATTGGTTTTGGTCATACTGATGAGCGTGTTTACACCAAACTCACCACTGAAAATCCAATTGATTTAGTCCGTTACCAATTAGCAAACTGCTATATGGGTCGTGCGGGATTAATTAACTCTGGTGGTGCGTCAGGTAATAATGACCTTGAGGATGCAGTTCGTACCGCTGTCATTAATAAACGTGCGGGTGGTATGGGATTGATCTTAGGGCGTAAAGCGTTCAAGAAATCAATGAAAGACGGCGTTGCGCTAATTAATGCAGTACAAGATGTGTATTTAGATAAATCAGTCACTATTGCTTAATTGGTAGGTTTAAATGTGGAAGCCACTCAAATGAGTGCTTTTTACTTATTATTTATTTTTTACTTATCATTTATTTTTTACCGACTGAATGTTTTTGGTTTTTGAGCTTGTGTTACGGCATGTTGATGTGCAGTATCTTCATTCTCAATCACTTTCATTACGTTGTGCCCTGCCGGCAATGCTCGCTCAATCAATAACTCGGCGTGCGACTTCGCCAAAATTTTTTGCAATTGCTGATGCTGACCGCACCAAATGGCATCAACATCTTTATCACGCGTTGTATCACGTTGGTGTGTTAACGCCACCGTTCTCGCTTGGAAACGTGCCTGCCTTCCGCCTAACTCTAAACCATAATCAGGAATTGTGGCATGAGGTACAACAACTTGCCCATTATCAAGCCATGAATTAACTGCATTTTCATGCACCACATAACCCAATTCACTTAAACCAGCCAATACTGCCTCACATTGCTGTCTCATCGAAAGTTGCTGTTCATGAGTTTCAATGGCCTGTTTTAGCTTTGTGATCATTACATCAAGTTGCTCGGCGGTTGCTAATGAAGCAACCGCTTCTGTTTCTCGACTAAGCGTCAACATCTGTTTATCATCAAAGCTTTCAATCTCTGCACATAAACGTGTTAATTCTTCCATTAATTCAATACGTTTTACACTATTACGCAAACTTTCAGCGATATTCATGATCATTGAATCAGCTAATAAACGCTGTTTTTTACTATCAAAAAGCGTCTGCATTTCAATAAGCTGGCTTGCATTATCATTCGCTTCTGCTTCATTGCCCACCAGTCGTAATTTTTCAATCATCAACTCAATTTGGTGACACTGTTGTGCAAATGAGCATTGAGGCTCGCCACCTTGCCATAATTGTTGGGTATATACAGATTGCGCTTTTAATTGCGTCAGTAATTCTGTTTGAGCGGGACTTAGTTGCCCTTTTTGCGCATCAATTTCACCCGTTACACGAAATAGCAATAAGCTAATTTCTTCAGCACTCATATTGTCGCTGTGTTCAATTTCAGTCATTAAAATACTGTTGGATGCTAATTGTGATTTTAATTGTTTTAACAGTGCCGATGATTTTTGTTTACCTTGTTGGATATGACGCGCAAGCGCTTTTTCTTCAAGCACTTGTTCGCGTAAATTTTTCATATCTTGTCGTAATGGCACAATAAACTGGCTTAATTTATCCGTTAATCGGCTCACTGATTGTGCATCTAATGCATTCAATTGCTGGTTATCTTTAACTAAGGCATTAAAGGTAGATTCGATTTGGCTCACTCTTTCATCTTGATATGTGAGTTGTTCAACTAACGCCTTCCATTGCTTGACGTATTTTTTGCTATGCGCTAATTGTCGCTGATAGCGGATAACCGTGGTTTCTTTCACAGAAATATAATGTACTGATGAACTCATCATTTACTCACTTTTTCATTCAGTAAAGAGGCATGTTGTAAAGCTTCAAGAAGTTGTTGTTGCGCTTCTTGACGATGATAAAACCATTGTGTCAACGAAACACGATAATGATAAGGCACCACTTTACGCAAAATCTCTTTTCGCCATAACTCACGTGCACACGCCTGAGATAACCACTCATGTTGTGGCATATCGCACTCAATGCCCATCAGTAATTGACCTTGCTGCTCATCTTCAATTAAACAGTCAAAAGAGAAAATACCCGCTTGTTGTGATGGTGCAATATGATATCCCTGAGATTGAATAAAGCGAGTTACATCAATAATAAATTGATCGTTTGACTGATCTTGAGTGACCACACTAGCTTGCGTACGACTGAAACGAGCTAATAAACGTTTATTTTCCTCTTGTTTATTAATCTGATGGCAATGACTCGCGTAAGTCAAATAGCCTTGTAAATAATCACGAGGAATTTCAGGATGTTTATTGGTGCTTAATAAGTCAGAGATTTCATCAATCGGCATTGATGACATGATCACCACTTGCTTTTTCGCTCTAGTGATAGCGACGTTTAAACGACGCTCTCCCCCAGTTTGCCCTAACACACCAAAATTACGCCTAAAGGTACCTTGCATATTGCGACCAAAAGTTGTCGAAAACAAAATAACATCTCGCTCATCACCCTGCACATTTTCAACGTTTTTCACAAAAAAACGACATATCTTCATCGTTATCCAAGCGTGCACATTCTTCCGTGTAAGCCTTTAAAAAATCCATATCATAGTTATTGCGATCAAGAATATGCTGATTAATTAATTGAGCTTGTTTTTGATTAAACGTCACCACTCCCACAGAAGGACGTTTATGAAAAGGCGTTTGCCATAAGGTTGCTAAATGCTCAACGATCGCCAAAGCCTCTTTTTCATTGGTTTGATTAACATAGGTGCCATTGATCGCCATAAAATGTAGCGGTTTTACTCGACTAATGGTTTTCGCTGAATGTTGAGCTGGAATATTTAGCCGATTTTCATAAAAGGCATAATTGGAGAAATTAATTAACTCTCGAAATGCCGAACGATAATGAATATCTAAAGTATGAATCGGCAATACCGTTCGAGCGAGATGAAGTAAATCGGGACAATGGCAAATTTGGCTTGGATCCCATTGTTCACTGTTTTTCTCTTGTTGTTCATCTTCCTCGTTATCATTATCTTCGTCGTCTTCATTTTCATTAAATTTACCACTGAAGAAAGATGAAGGTGGCATCTGTTTCTCATCACCGCTCACAATGGCTTGTTTACCGCGATATAATGTCGGTAAGGCAAATTCAATTGGCATTTGTGAGGCTTCATCATAAATAACGCTGTCAAAAAGTCCGGCTTTTAAGGGGAGTATTTGGCTTGCCACATCTGGTGTCATCAGCCAAATAGGACGTAATTTTAACAATCCCATTTGTGTCGCTTTATCAATAAATTCGCGTAACCGTAATGATCTTGGCCCTGTTAAACGCGTTATTGTTTCCCAATGACGCGCATTTTCAATTTTTGATAACTCGATATTTTCAGTTAACAACTTGCGATTAATATTTTGTAATTGCTGATAATTTTCCGTTAATTGTTCAATATATTCCTGCAATTGTTGAGCCGTAGTCTTTAATACCGTGTTTTTTAATTCAATCTCAGTTTTGACTGCGACATAAAACAGATAACTCAATATTGCTTTTAAAGGCGCTACTGGATCAGAAAGTGAACTTTCACTTTCTTCTATTAACTGGCGCGATAATGATAAAACTTGCCAATCATCGTGGGAAAAATGCGCCGTTTTTTCTCGAAATAACTGGAACTTGCCTAAAAAAGGCAAACTTTGGACTAATTGCTGTAATCGAGTTGTCAGCAATTCACCTTTGTTAATCGCATCATAAAATTGCTGATAACATTGTTCGGTGAGGGTTTCTTGTAAGTTTGCTAATTTAGCGAGACTTACTTGCTGTGTTTTAGCACGAACAATAGCATTCTCAATTTCTAAACATTGCTGTTCAAAGCCCTGTTTTTTGGCTGATTGAATCGACTCAACAAAATGTTTAGGCTGAGGATATAACGCTAATATCGCAATATCATCATCACAAGCTTTAAGCTCCGTGATCACACTATTAATAGTGTCCTGCCATGGCGTATTTTGTAGATCAAGGCGCTGTTCTAGCCCTAGTTGTTGATAAATAGGTTGCAATTCTTGATACAACAAACGCCATTGTTGTTCTGTGGTGATCGTTTTATGTAGCGTAATATAGTGCTCGACTTTATCGCCTATACCACTTTGTGCAATAAAATCTTTTAACTTACTGTTCCTACTATAATAATAAGGATTTAAGAAGCGTAAAAATGAGGGAGTGATCTTATCAGCCACCGCTCTTGATAGCGTCGCTAATGTTGCATTATCTAATGGCGCGAGTAAGCGGAAAATTAAAGGATCGCAACCTTCACTATCAATTTGCAGTAAACGTTTTTCTAATTGCTCCAATTGAGCAATGATCTGTTCTCCTTTATTTTGCTTACCTTGTTCATTTAAAAACAGCGTTAACCAATGCGATAAATTATCCCATTGTTGCTCATTGTGAGTTTTTAACTGCTGTTTGCACTGCACTAGTGTTGTTTCGTGAGTGGTTAATTTATCAATTGTGATTTGTTGATAAGGCAAACTATATGCCATATCACGCTGTTTTTCTGCTTCGATAAACAACGTAATATTTTCATTAAATTGGCGATATAACGTACTTTCAGGTGAAAACAATACAACACCATTTAATGGTGTGTTTTCATAATTAATTGCATACCAGTCTAAACCATATAACGTTAAATTATCGATAAGCTGAACAAACGTTGTTTTATTATATTGAGAAAGCAGTGTGGTTAACGCATCTGAACTTATTGCTAATTTTTGTTGCGATTCTAATTCGAGTAGTGCAGACAACACTTCTCGGTATGAATAATCATATTGTTTATCCGTTCGGTATAACGCTTTATAGTAGGAATCTAACGTTGTTTCATAAAATTGAATTAAATTAAGCGTTCTATCACGATCAAAGGAAGTATCTTGCTTAACATCCGCGATCAATTGTCGCTTCCGCTCTAATGCCAATTGTTCTCTGATCGCTGAAATAATCTCTCGCCCTTTAGGGTTTTGATGAATAATCAGTACCCTATCTTGTAAACCATTTGCGACCAAGCGCTTATATACCACATCTAATGCAGCAGGCTTTTGACAAAGTACCAATGCTGTTTTTTGTCGCCCTATTGCATCAGCAATTAAGTTGACAATCGTTTGGCTTTTACCTGTTCCAGGAGGGCCTTCTATTAATAACCCCGTTTGCTTTCTTGCCGCTTGAATAATGGTATTTTGAGAAGGATCAGCCAAAGAGAGCAAATAATTATCTGCAAGTGGATCTTGTGTCTCTAAAGCTTGTGCCTGCGTATTTACTTTCAGCATGGTTGCAAGCGCAGTGCCATTGATTGGTAAATTAGCAATTTGTTGTAAATCAGCACTTATCATTTGCCCAATAAAAGAGGTGTGAAATAACACCGCAGAACAATGAATATAAGCACTGTTTTCTGGTATTTCCTCAGTTAATGAAGGTAACGGCCTTAATGAATGTTCCCCGGTGGTTAATAAGGATGAGAGCGTACTCATCATTTCACTGACACTCAAGCCCGTTTGTGACATTAAGCTATCGAGCACTTTTTGCCATTCATTAACCGCTGGAATACCGACAAAATTCGCAAGAGCAGGATTTAAACGTACTGATGCACGCTCTGTATCAAATGCAATTTGTACCGCACCTTGAGCGCCCCCCAAAATATTCATTGATATTGGCCACAAAAAAAGAGGGGCAATACGTGGCTTTATTTTATTGGGCTGTGTATTTAGCACTAAAAAAGGAAAGCCTAAATACATGCCATTAATACCTGTATCTCGTTGGTAAGACTGAGTATTAAGTTGTAAGAGCCACAAGCGATGATTTAATTTCTCACGTTGACGTAAAACGTCACCTTCTAATGAAAACAACCTTTTCTTGCGGTTAATTAAATGCTCAAGTAAGTTTGTCGCTTTTTCATTATCAAAACAGCATTCGGTTAAATCAACACGCCCCGCGTTTGGTGTTAAACGCATTCTAACTAAGTTACCGCGTTGACTTGTAGAAACTAATTTTTTAGAAAAAAAAGTGCAATACTTCTAAAATATATCGTTGTGATCCAGGTATTTGCCATTGCTCAGCGGGAATGCAAAGCATGACAATAATATGGTCAAGAGGTAATCTGCGCGTTAAGAGAAAATCATCAGCCCATCTATCAATAATATCGTTATTAACACGCTTAAAATCCCCTATTCTTTCACTAAGTTGTTCAATAAGTTGATATCGAGGTGTGGCTAATAATATTTTTGCTTGTTGTTTATCAAACGTCTTAATCGCCAGGTTTCTCGCTAATTTAGCGGCATTATTCACCAGTGAATCTAGCGTAATATATTGCCCAATCTCAGCACTTAATAACAAAATATAGTCATTTTCATGCATATTCTTACGATCGATTAAAGCCCGTAGATTTTCATTATACGCATCCGGAAATTCTGCACGAATAATCTCCCAACGAGCGACTAATTGACTTAAAGACGTGATTAACAAATAAAGCTGTAAACTTTCTTCATTTAGTGGAATACGTTGTTGCAGTGCTCGTTCACGAACAGCGCATTGACGATAATAAAGCTGAACAAGCCAATGTGTCTCATCAATAGATTGCAGCTCAGTCGCAAGTGGCTGACAAATTAATTGATAACCTAATAAGGGATGCTCTAAAAGCCATGAAGGTGTAATGATCTCGCCACGGTAAATCAATGGCATATTAGGATTTAAAATTCTCAGTGCGAGTGTAAAACGTAAACTTGGCTCAATATCTTGTTTTTCAATTAATGCCTGCAATTGGGTAATTTGTTTGCCACGATTATCAAATTGGCTTAACCAAATCGTGATTTCACCATGAATAAGCAATGCCGTTGCTTGATCCCAATATTGTGCTTGTGCCGCCACCATTGCAAATGTATCAGGCTGATTAAATAGCTGATCGGCAAATTGAAATTGATAATATTGCTGATTTCCATTGTTGTGATTAATATTCGGCGCTTGTACCGCTAAACCTTGTAGCCACGCATTAACTTCGTTCCATTGCCATCGTTGAAAGCGATCGCGGCAGAGCAAACCCCGTAAAAGTAATTGAATATTTGGATCTAAATCATCCGCTAACTCAACACCATTCGTCATTACTTGAATTAAAAACGCATTATCATGGACATGTTTAAAACAAGCTCCTTGCGTTAATTGCTCAAGTAAAATGATCCCTAAACTCCACCAATCTGATGCTGCCGAAACACCACCCGCTAAAATTTCTGGCGCACTATAACGTGAAATTTCAAGCGGCGAGACAATATCGAGATCGAATTCAGATAAACACGCCGAACCATACTCAATCACCACAATATCAAGGGGATCTCGAGAACGGATCATCAAGTTCGAGGGCTTTAAAGCACGATGACGCACACCATGTTCAGTTAATGCTGCAATAGCCGTACCTAATTCTGAGACTAATGCGTTAATTTCATTCGATTGCCAAAAATCACCGCGTTCAATGAATTGGCTTAGTGAGCCACCTTTTAATCGTTCGGTGACATGCCAAACACGATTCTCCCATCGACCCGTTTCATAAAATACTGGAATATGGTCAGTAGAGATCAGATTTAATACTTGATAAATAGCAGGATCAGGCTCTTCACCTTTAAGATAGAGTGTTAATACGCCTTCTTGCTCTGTTTTGATATTGCTTACGTTATAGCGTTCTCTTTCGCTATTAATAGAATTGATACGTTGTTCAAGACGCCAATCACCAATCAATCTAAACGTTTCATTATCGCTAACGGCGTTATTTTCAATCTCATCAGCCGGATCAGCACCACATTCAAAACAGATAAAATCGTCTTCTCCCATCAAGTGTCCGTTAATACACTTTCTCGGCTGATCGTGATGAAGATCGGGCGTTATTGTAGCGCTCTCGATAGATGAAGATATTGGCGGAGATGGACGCCATCCAGACTCATGAATAGGTTCAATTGTTAGATCCCATCCACACGGTTTTTCATTAACCTGTCCTGCACAAAAAATCTCGGTTAACTGGCGCTCCGTTTGGCAGTGAGGACAAAAACGTATCATGGCCATCCTTTATTCCATCTCTCTTATCTTTTTATCTGTTTTAATTGAACATCTTGTTGTGTTAATACTTCACGCAACCGAGCCATATCACCCTTTTGAGGAATACCTGTAAGATAAATACGCCCTTGGTTATCCATTGAGAGATCAAGCACTTTATCTTCTTCTGTCACATGTCGTTCAAAAGCGCTAAAACGCGCACGTCCCATCGCCGTTAAACAATGAAGTTGCTGATTATCACTGCCTCGTAACATCAAACTTTGTGTAGTTTCTGCTTGATATCGACCGCTCATTAACGCATCAATTAAACCTGACATTTTAGTCACTTGAGGTGCTATCTCATTCCAGTGATAACCACTGTAAATAAAAATATCCCCCGTAAATTGCTGACGTAGCGCTATTAATAACGCATAAAGCGCCTCTGGTTGTTCAAAAGGTTCACCGCCAGAAATCGTAATACCATCAGCAAATGCAAACCAAGGTTGAATTTGTTGAATAATTACATCAACCGTGACACTTTCGGCTTTTCTTTCCCATGTATCTGGTGATAAACAGCCTTTACAACGCAAAGAGCACCCTTGAAACCAGATGCCAATTCGTTTTCCTGGTCCTAATGTTGTCACTGGGAAATGAAGCCGAGATAAACTGATCTGCATTAATTTGCCTGCGGCACTAAAATAATATTGGTCGTTTCACCTATTTGAATATCAGCAATTTGATAGGCTTTTCCTACCGCTAAATCACTGTCAAAAATGGCTCTTGAGAGAGGATTAATAAGATAAACCTCTAATTGGTTACGAATACCACGACCGCCATTTGATAAATCAGATAAACAGTAGAATTTTAACGTCGATTTAGCCGTTTCTGATATCGATAATGTGAGTAATTGTTTATCAAGGCTAGATAAGATATTTGCTACCATTTGTTCAAATATCTGCTCAGCAACATCTTCCCGAATAAAATCAAATACAATAATATTTTCACCAATACGGTTTAATAATTCAGGTCGATTTAAAACCAATTTAAAATGGCGCTCTATTTCACTTTTTTACTTTACGGCTGACATTTTCAAAAGGTTCATCAGGTAGAACATTCGCGACTCTTTCACCATTATTATCAACACGGTAGATCCCAAGATTTGAGGTAAATATAATTAAGGCTTCAGAAAAATAAACGCGGTCGCCACGTCCTGATGTTAATACCCCATCATCAATAATCTGGAGGAATTTATCCATTAAATGAGGATGCGCTTTCTCTATTTCATCAAATAATACAACGCTAAAAGGCTTTTCGCGAATAGCATTGGTTAATTCACCGCCAGAGTCATAACCCACATAACCCGGAGGCGCACCAATTAAACGTTGATCAGCATGTTCGGCACTAAATTCAGACATATCAAAGCGAATATAGGCACTTTCATCACCGAAAAGCAATTGAGTAACCGTTTTTGCTAACTCAGTTTTACCGACACCAGTTGGTCCCGCTAAAAACAACACTCCTCGTGGTCGTCCTCCTTTATTGCTACCCACACCCGTCATGGCACGCTTAATAATATCTAATAAATGCGTGACTGCATGTTGTTGTCCTTTAACACGACGCTGTATAACTTGTGGTGCATTACGAATTTTTTTGTTTATCGATTTTTTGCCAAGGATCTTCTGTAATACCTACCTTGTAACGCCTTACTGCATCACTAATTCGCGTTATTTCCACTTCTTCAATCCGCGCTAATTGCACTATTGCCACTAAATCCAGCAGTAATAACCCTTCTGTTTCATCGATAAAATCATTAAGAAGCGACGCTTTTTCATTCTCAACAAGTAATGAAAACCCTGCTAACGACATCAATAAATTGGGTGCCAACACTCTGCGGATCTGACTATCGGGTTTTGCGACAGGAATGGCTCGAATTCGAGGATTATTAACAGTAAACCAATCGGGTAAATCAGTTTCTTTTTCTACGATCCAAAAAATACTATTGAAGAAAGGTTGATTATATTCGCCAGCAGGTCTCGCTTTAGCTTGATGCGAAGTCATTAATGCTCGCGTAAATAAGTTATGTTCAGCAGGCATAAGATTATCACGATGAGAAAGCAAGCAAGAGGCAAAATCAATACATAGTGCAATCGGCTGACCAGTTATTGTTTGCCATTTTTCTAATACACTATTTAGGCTATCAATATTACCTGCGCGCGATCACCTGTAACGGTTAATCCTAACTGTTGCATTAACATTGCACCATCTTGCAAAGAGAGCGTAGGATTCGCGATCCATTGAAACCCCGTTAACGGCGTATAAGTGATGATATGAATATAACCTACTTCATACAAACTGTTATAAAGCGTCTGGTTAAAAGGCAATGGCGTTATAATATTAGGCGCAACTTCACTGGCTTGTAAGTCACGTACATTACCAAATAACACAAACTGACTTTTCAATGGAATAAAGCGAAGTAAATCACGTAACCAGCGTGGTTTTTGAAAAGCAGTATTCATATCATCCCTCATTGAAAATAAAATATATCTTACCTTAATTCCTCAATATACGGGCTGTTTATATTGAGAATAGTGTTAACTCTCTGAAGCGTCCGATCATAAAAATGAAAATAGAGCCATAACGACTCTATTTAAGATAAGTGTTGTTGTAATCAACATTACCACCAGCGATGAAAATGGTGTACGGGACCGAAACCTTGTCCAACGTCTAAACTGTCTGCATGTTCTAACGCTTGCTGTAAATAGATTTTTGCTTGTTCAACACAAATTTGCCAATTAGAAACCTGGGGACGAATAGCGGCTAAAGCAGCCGAAAGAGTGCATCCTGTGCCGTGGGTATTTTTCGTATTTACGCGTTTGGAGGTAAATCGCCACTCGCCATCTTGAGTAAATAACCAATCAGGGCTTTCATTCTCCGTTAAATGACCGCCTTTCATCAACACCGCTTTGCATCCTTGTTTTAGCAATGCATAACCTTGTTGCTTCATCGTTATTTCATCTTGAGCAACTTCACAACCTAATAGTGCTGCTGCTTCAGGTAAATTAGGTGTGATCAAATCAACCAGAGGCAAAAGCTGATTAATCATTTTATTCATTGCATCAGGCTGTAATAGAGGATCACCACTTTTTGCAATCATTACGGTATCAAGTACAACAAAGGGGATCGCATATTGCTGAAGTTTGTCGCAAACCACATCAATAATCGAGGCATTAGAGAGCATACCAATTTTGGCGCTATCAATTCGAACATCAGACAAGACAGCATCTAATTGAGCGGCAACAAAATCAGGGGATAAATCATAGACACGACGAACACCACAGGTATTTTGAGCAACAAGTGCTGTCATTACTGTTGTGCCATAGACACCCAGTGCGGAAAATGTTTTCAGATCGGCCTGAATACCTGCACCACCACTCGGATCAGTGCCTGCGATAGACAATGCATTGAATCTCACTGATTAACTCCTCCTTTCACCAGTTACAGAAAAGTCGGGCTCTGTTAATCAGCAGAGTTACCTTGACTTCCCTACGCTGGCATTATCCAGATCAGGTTATACGGGTTCATCTCAGCCAATAAGGCGCCCCGAGCCAAAGCCTGTAAATTCAGGCGATAAGGAGTATCGCATGCTCAAGATAAAGATGCTAGTTTGATAGCGAATCTCAACTTATTAACGCCCTGTTTTTAAGATTTGTGATCCAGTAAGAGAAATCAGCAAAGGCTATATATAATAAATAACCTATTCACCTCATGAAAGGGTGTAAACAATGATGCTTTAATTTACACGCCCTCAACATCGGATTATTTGTATAAAACACACATTACACCCCCCGTTGTGCCACTTAAACCTAAACGTTTTATAAACCAATACAGAATTTTTCTTTTTTTTATTTAACTCTTCTTAATCGTTATTCTATTATCCTGCTGGAAATTTAATCTATTTTTATAACCTGATGTTATTAATATTAAATTTATCTCAATATTTTAATTAAGTGATAAAAATAGATACTTTATAGATTTTTCCTGTTGAAAGTAACTAAACCTAAATTATATCTTTCAGGACTCATTTATCAGCTATTTATTTCAAATCTAATAAAAGCTTAATTTTCCATTAAAAACAATACATTATTATAAAAAATAACAGCCTTTAATATCAAAAAAAAAATTTCGTTCATAAGTACAATAAATCTATTTATTTTCTTCTTAACCGATTCTAATCCCTTAAGATTTTATTTAAGAAGTCAAGTTTCAGATACCTCTTATCTTAAATACTTGTCGATTAAATAACACTATTAATAATGTTTATTTGTCATCACTAGAAACACTGTTTATGCCGTACTCGGAGTTATATTTATGTCATCATCCTATTTTCACCCTAGCGTATTAGCTACAACGCTGTTTTCTCTTGCGTTAACAACATCCGCTTTCGCTTCTGAAAATAATACAAATACCTATCAGACTATTACGACAGAAAACCAACAAGTCACCAGTAAGTCATCTCCGTCTAATAATGAAGAGAGCTACTGGGGAAAATTCAAACGTAATATCAATCAAACTTGGGATAGCGACCAATATAATTACTATTTACCTGTATGGACTTGGCATAACCGTTTTACTTACGATAAAGAAAAAACAGATCGCTATAACGAAACACCTTGGGGCTTTGGTATGGGTAAATATCGTTATGACAATGATGGTGATTGGCACTCTCTTTATGCAATGGCATTTATGGATTCAAATAACCGTGTACAGCCTATTATGGGCTATGGTTTTGAAAAAATGTGGTATCCCGGTGATAAAGACGGCTTTCGTATGGGGGCAGGATTTACACTAAGTATTACAGCGCGTCATGAATACAACTATATTCCTATGCCACTTCCTTTACCGCTAGTTTCTGTTGGTTACGGGCATCTTTCACTACAAGCCACCTATGTGCCAGGGACTTATAACAATGGTAACGTCTTATTTGCTTGGTTACGTTGGCAGTAATGTCATTATTTTGCCGATCAGAATAAGTGCGAATAATAAAAAATAGAACATAAAAAAAACGCATCTTAATGATGCGTTTTTATTATTCAACAGAGGCTCAATCTATAATAACTTAAATATCTTGACTTGCTTGAACACGATTAGACGTTTTCTTCATACGGGAAATCTTAAATCCAACCCATAAGAATGCAATCCAGAATGGCATTAAAATTACTGAAATATTCACTTGAGGCATAAATAAGATAATCACTAAAATCATGCATAAGAAAGCAAGGCAGATATAGTTACCATAAGGATACCAAAGTGCTTTAAAGAAAGGCTCTATACCCTCTTTCTTTTTTGCAGCTCTGAATTTTAAATTCGCCAAACAGATCATAATCCAGTTAAGTACCAAGGTGGTAACAACTAACGCCATTAATAGCTCTAACGCTTGCTCAGGTAATAAATAATTAACTAAAATCCCTAATGATGTCGCAATAGCAGACAAAAGTAACGACACAACGGGTACACCACGTTTATTAATGCGAGACAGTGCATGTGGTGCATTACCTTGTTTTGCCAAGCCATAAAGCATACGACTATTAGAATAAACACCACTGTTATAAACAGACAGTGCCGCAGTTAATACCACTGCATTTAAAATATTCGCAATTAAGAAATTATCCAAGTTATGAAAAATCAGGACGAATGGGCTTTCACCTTTTACGACTTGAGTCCAAGGATAAAGTGAAAGTAACACTAGCAACGAACCAATATAGAAAATTAAAATACGATAAACAACTTGATTAGTCGCTTTCGGGATACTGACTTTTGGATTTTCAGCTTCAGCCGCGGTGATCCCCACCAGCTCAAGTCCACCAAAAGAGAACATCACAATGGCTAATGCAGACATAAAGCCCGTAAAGCCATGAGGGAAAAAACCGAGCTCCCATAAATTGCTAATCGAAGCTTGAGGGCCACCATTACCACTGGCTAGTAAGTAGCTCCCAAATAAAATCATGCCAACAATTGCCAACACTTTAATAATGGCAAACCAGAACTCTGTTTCACCATACATTTTAACGTTAATCAAATTGATTAAGTTGATTGCTACAAAGAAGATAGCAACGGACACCCAAACAGGAATATCAGGTAACCAATAGTTAATGTATTTGCCTGCTGCGGTTAATTCTGCCATACCGACAAGAATAAACATCACCCAATAGTTCCAGCCTGATAAGAAGCCAGCGAATGGGCTCCAATATTTATTAGCAAAGTGACTAAACGAACCCGCAACTGGCTCTTCGGCAACCATTTCGCCTAATTGGCGCATGATCATAAACGCAATAAAACCACCAATAGCATATCCTAATATTACTGATGGGCCTGTCATATTAATAGTTTGCGCTATACCAAGAAACAGACCAGCGCCGACAGCACCACCCAGCGCAATTAGCTGGATATGTCGATTTTTCAGACCGCGCTTAAGTTCTGTCTGTTGCGACTCTCTCGCCATACATCCTCTTCTCTTTATTATTTTATCAACTTAAAGTGTAAACTAATATTTACGTTTTGTTTATTTCAAGCCACTATTAAAACACTATTCTGACTTGAATAACAAATACATTTTATGCTAGGCAAAAAATAATAAGAAAAGCTATCTTTTAGTGGTGTTTAGAGGGGAATAATGTGGTGAAGCGGCAAAGGCCTTGTTGGAAATCCTCTCCCCCGATCGCAAAAATTATCTAATGCCACAAGATAGAGACCAAAGGTAATGGCTAATGCAATAATTAAGCTAATAATTATTTTCTTTGCGTTTCAATTTTAAAATCCTTTAAATACATTTTGTTAGTATGACTGATCACATTATAAGCATTCGCTTAAATTACGATAACAAGACAGGGAGTTTGTTGTTATAAAATTCGTCAATCAATTATCTCTATGAGTAAATTTAGCATAACTTTCATAATGAAAGATAAACGCTTCCTCGACAGACTTCAGATAATTTGCATTATTTCGCTCTAAACGGGATGTAAAATGACCTTATATTATTTAAATACACATTTTTGCCAACGATGAGAGATAGCTATCCATTAATATGGATTTCTCTGTCTGCTATTTTTTGTATAAGATTAGGGAGTTAATTTTGATTTTTTACCTTAACTTCATTGATAGAATGGAACTGTAATGCCACAAGATAATCATCTCGCATTGGTTTGCGCGCTAAGTAAATGGATTGAGGAGCATTTAGGTCGTGTTATCCATCTTGAAGAGTTGGCGGCTTATTCTGGGTATTCTCTTTGGCATATGCAGAAAATCTTTAAAGAAGTCACAGGCACCTCTTTAGGTAAGTATATCCGTCAGCGTAGATTAGCTGGTGCTATTCATCTATTGCGTACCAGTGAGCGCTCTATCTTCGATATTGCCCTTGATTTCGGCTTTGGTTCACAATCTCACTTTACTTATATGTTTCGTAAAGAGTATGGCATCACACCTTTCGACTTTCGACAAAATCAAGAGATCGTTTTAGAAACCAAACAACCTTTACATTTACAATCGCCTTGTGCTGATTAACCCTTCTATTTATGTGACATTATACAGATAGCCTTTAATGTCACATAAATAATACGCAAGCTATGTGATGATAGACCGCTTCGCCCTTCCTTTATCATGATTGCTTTTATTTAATATGGGGATGCTAATGAGTATTAAGCTTATCGCTATTGATTTAGATGGAACCTTGCTTAACAAACAACACGAAATTACGCCAGAAGTAAAACAAGCAGTTCAGCGAGCAAAAGAGGCGGGAGTTAAGATTGTTCTGGCTTCAGGGCGCTCCTTTAATGGCATCTCTCCCTATTTAAAAACACTCGGTCTTGATACCTCTGATTGTTACTGTATCAGCAATAATGGTAGCCAAATCCATCAAGCAGATAATGGTGAAGTTATTATTCAAGATCTGCTCAATTTTGAAGATTACCTCTATTTTGAAAATCTCGCTCGTGAGATTGGTGTCCATTTTCACGTTATCAGCGATAATAAGATTTATACCACCAACCGTCATATTAGCCATTTCACGTGCCAAGAAGCCTTTTTATCTTGGACTCCACTCTATTATCGTCCACTAAATGAAATGCAAACTGATATGTATTTTAGTAAGTTTATGATTGTGGATGCACCTGCCGTTTTGGATAATGCCATTCAATATCTTCCTGCTAATATTTATGAACAATACAGCATATTACGTAGCGCCCCTTATTTTATTGAAGTGTTAAACACCCATGTCAACAAAGGGAGTGCGGTACAAAAAGTCGCTGAACATTTGAAAATCACACCAGAAAAAATCATGTGTATTGGTGATCAAGGTAATGATTTAGCAATGCTGAAATATGCGGGTTTAAGCGTTGCGATGGGAAATGCTCCTGAAGAAGTGAAAAAAGTCGCTAAATTCGTCACACTTTCTAATGAAGAGCACGGCGTTGCAGTGGCGATCAATAAATTTATTTAAACACGATCTTTTTTGTGTTTTATCGCGAATGTCTACAAAATTATATAGCAATTGTGATCCTTCGCAGAGGATCACACTGCTTTTCGACCAAAAACATAGCCTTTTATGATTCTATAATTGCTGTTAAATGAGCGTTAAATCTGCCTTTCTTCTTACATATCCTTCAGAATTTGTTACTATCAATTCACTTTTCGTTATTCAAACTGCATTTTCACAACATATTAAGCTGTTAATTAGGCTAGATGTAGAATAACAAATATAAATCATTTATATATTTTCTTCACAGACAGGTAGTTTAAGTTATGCTTTCTACAAAAGATATGCTCGTTCTTGGAATGATGGTTTTTGCACTCTTCCTTGGCGCTGGCAATATTATTTTCCCCCCTATGGCGGGTTTTCAATCGGGAAACCTCTGGTTTAGTACGTCTTTAGGTTTCCTCGTTACGGGTGTCTTACTCCCTTTCCTAACCTTAGTTATTGTTGCAATTCGTGGACGCGGTGAACGCCTTTCTGTTGATTTACCTTCATGGGTTGCCGTCATTTTCTGGGTAGCACTGTATCTTATCGTAGGTTCCACTTTTGCGATGCCTCGTGTCACTAATACCGCTTATGAAATGGGTTTTTTACCTTTAGGACTTATTGAGAAAAATACGGCAACGCACCTTACTTTTGCACTTGTTTTCAATATCACAAGTATGTTCTTCATGCTCAAACAAGGCACAATGATAAGCGCCATTGGTAAGTTTATGACGCCCGCACTGTTAGTCTTACTGGTGGTTGTGGGCATTGCGGTTGTGGCAAAACCGATTTCCCCGATTGGTGAACCAACAGGCCTTTATGCTGTAAATGGCTTCTTTTCTGGCTTTATTGATGGTTATCAAACCATGGATGTCCTTTCTGCCATGGCATTTGGAGGGATTGTTGCCCGTGCTTTATATACTAAAGGTATCACTGAACCACGCCAAATCGGTTTTATTACCGTAAAAGCAGGTATGATTTCAGTCTTACTGTTAGCCGCACTTTATCTGTGTCTTTTCTACTTAGGGGCAACAAGCTATTCTGTTTCTGTTTTTGCTGATCCTGCACTCAATGCCACTAACGGTGGTCAAATTTTCTCACGTTATGTTGATGCATTATTTGGCTCTGTGGGAACTTGGTTGATGGGCGGTATTGTTTTATTAGCCAGTATGACAACACTTGTCGGTGTCACTAGTGCGGCGGCTGACTACTTTGCGACATTCCATCACCGTTTAGGCTATCGCTTTTGGGTTGTGATATTTACATTAATGACCACAATCGTATCAACGTTTGGTCTTGATACATTATTACGAGTCACTATTCCTGCATTATTAATGATTTATCCAACATCAGTCACTTTGGTATTACTGCAATTTATCCGTAACAAATTAAAAGCGCCTCGCTTTACCTATCGCTTTACAATTGCAATCATTGTCTTAATGAGCCTTTTCGATACATTAAAACAATTGAAGTGGTTAAATGCTGATTTACTGCAATTATTTAGCTATATCCCTCTGTCTGATTATGGCTTAGGTTGGGTATTACCAGGTATCATTGCATTCGTTATTTCATTAATCATCAGTCTCAATTTTAAAGAAACTGAACCTGAAATTGCTACTTCTAATACTATAAAATAAATAATTAGCCCCAAAGCAGATATCTGCTTTGGGGCTAATTATTTATTTTATAGTATTAGAAGTAGCAATTTCAGGTTCAGTTTCTTTAAAATTGAGACTGATGATTAATGAAATAACGAATGCAATGATACCTGGTAATACCCAACCTAAGCCATAATCAGACAGAGGGATATAGCTAAATAATTGCAGTAAATCAGCATTTAACCACTTCAATTGTTTTAATGTATCGAAAAGGCTCATTAAGACAATGATTGCAATTGTAAAGCGATAGGTAAAGCGAGGCGCTTTTAATTTGTTACGGATAAATTGCAGTAATACCAAAGTGACTGATGTTGGATAAATCATTAATAATGCAGGAATAGTGACTCGTAATAATGTATCAAGACCAAACGTTGATACGATTGTGGTCATTAATGTAAATATCACAACCCAAAAGCGATAGCCTAAACGGTGATGGAATGTCGCAAAGTAGTCAGCCGCCGCACTAGTGACACCGACAAGTGTTGTCATACTGGCTAATAAAACAATACCGCCCATCAACCAAGTTCCCACAGAGCCAAATAATGCATCAACATAACGTGAGAAAATTTGACCACCGTTAGTGGCATTGAGTGCAGGATCAGCAAAAACAGAAACAGAATAGCTTGTTGCCCCTAAGTAGAAAAGACACAGATAAAGTGCGGCTAACAGTAAGACTGAAATCATACCTGCTTTTACGGTAATAAAACCGATTTGGCGTGGTTCAGTGATACCTTTAGTATATAAAGCACGGGCAACAATCCCTCCAAATGCCATGGCAGAAAGGACATCCATGGTTTGATAACCATCAATAAAGCCAGAAAAGAAGCCATTTACAGCATAAAGGCCTGTTGGTTCACCAATCGGGGAAATCGGTTTTGCCACAACCGCAATGCCCACAACCACCAGTAAGACTAACAGTGCGGGCGTCATAAACTTACCAATGGCGCTTATCATTGTGCCTTGTTTGAGCATGAAGAACATACTTGTGATATTGAAAACAAGTGCAAAAGTAAGGTGCGTTGCCGTATTTTTCTCAATAAGTCCTAAAGGTAAAAAACCCATTTCATAAGCGGTATTAGTGACACGAGGCATCGCAAAAGTGGAACCTACGATAAGATACAGTGCTACCCAGAAAATGACGGCAACCCATGAAGGTAAATCAACAGAAAGGCGTTCACCGCGTCCACGAATTGCAACAATAACTAAGGTTAGGAAAGGGAGTAAGACACCCGTAACGAGGAAACCTAAAGACGTACTAAACCAGAGGTTTCCCGATTGAAAACCCGCCATAGGGGGGAAAATAATATTGCCAGCGCCAAGGAAGAGTGCAAAAACCATCATTCCAAGAACGAGCATATCTTTTGTAGAAAGCATAACTTAAACTACCTGTCTGTGAAGAAAATATATAAATGATTTATATTTGTTATTCTACATCTAGCCTAATTAACAGCTTAATATGTTGTGAAAATGCAGTTTGAATAACGAAAAGTGAATTGATAGTAACAAATTCTGAAGGATATGTAAGAAGAAAGGCAGATTTAACGCTCATTTAACAGCAATTATAGAATCATAAAAGGCTATGTTTTTGGTCGAAAAGCAGTGTGATCCTCTGCGAAGGATCACAATTGCTATATAATTTTGTAGACATTCGCGATAAAACACAAAAAAGATCGTGTTTAAATAAATTTATTGATCGCCACTGCAACGCCGTGCTCTTCATTAGAAAGTGTGACGAATTTAGCGACTTTTTTCACTTCTTCAGGAGCATTTCCCATCGCAACGCTTAAACCCGCATATTTCAGCATTGCTAAATCATTACCTTGATCACCAATACACATGATTTTTTCTGGTGTGATTTTCAAATGTTCAGCGACTTTTTGTACCGCACTCCCTTTGTTGACATGGGTGTTTAACACTTCAATAAAATAAGGGGCGCTACGTAATATGCTGTATTGTTCATAAATATTAGCAGGAAGATATTGAATGGCATTATCCAAAACGGCAGGTGCATCCACAATCATAAACTTACTAAAATACATATCAGTTTGCATTTCATTTAGTGGACGATAATAGAGTGGAGTCCAAGATAAAAAGGCTTCTTGGCACGTGAAATGGCTAATATGACGGTTGGTGGTATAAATCTTATTATCGCTGATAACGTGAAAATGGACACCAATCTCACGAGCGAGATTTTCAAAATAGAGGTAATCTTCAAAATTGAGCAGATCTTGAATAATAACTTCACCATTATCTGCTTGATGGATTTGGCTACCATTATTGCTGATACAGTAACAATCAGAGGTATCAAGACCGAGTGTTTTTAAATAGGGAGAGATGCCATTAAAGGAGCGCCCTGAAGCCAGAACAATCTTAACTCCCGCCTCTTTTGCTCGCTGAACTGCTTGTTTTACTTCTGGCGTAATTTCGTGTTGTTTGTTAAGCAAGGTTCCATCTAAATCAATAGCGATAAGCTTAATACTCATTAGCATCCCCATATTAAATAAAAGCAATCATGATAAAGGAAGGGCGAAGCGGTCTATCATCACATAGCTTGCGTATTATTTATGTGACATTAAAGGCTATCTGTATAATGTCACATAAATAGAAGGGTTAATCAGCACAAGGCGATTGTAAATGTAAAGGTTGTTTGGTTTCTAAAACGATCTCTTGATTTTGTCGAAAGTCGAAAGGTGTGATGCCATACTCTTTACGAAACATATAAGTAAAGTGAGATTGTGAACCAAAGCCGAAATCAAGGGCAATATCGAAGATAGAGCGCTCACTGGTACGCAATAGATGAATAGCACCAGCTAATCTACGCTGACGGATATACTTACCTAAAGAGGTGCCTGTGACTTCTTTAAAGATTTTCTGCATATGCCAAAGAGAATACCCAGAATAAGCCGCCAACTCTTCAAGATGGATAACACGACCTAAATGCTCCTCAATCCATTTACTTAGCGCGCAAACCAATGCGAGATGATTATCTTGTGGCATTACAGTTCCATTCTATCAATGAAGTTAAGGTAAAAAATCAAAATTAACTCCCTAATCTTATACAAAAAATAGCAGACAGAGAAATCCATATTAATGGATAGCTATCTCTCATCGTTGGCAAAAATGTGTATTTAAATAATATAAGGTCATTTTACATCCCGTTTAGAGCGAAATAATGCAAATTATCTGAAGTCTGTCGAGGAAGCGTTTATCTTTCATTATGAAAGTTATGCTAAATTTACTCATAGAGATAATTGATTGACGAATTTTATAACAACAAACTCCCTGTCTTGTTATCGTAATTTAAGCGAATGCTTATAATGTGATCAGTCATACTAACAAAATGTATTTAAAGGATTTTAAAATTGAAACGCAAAGAAAATAATTATTAGCTTAATTATTGCATTAGCCATTACCTTTGGTCTCTATCTTGTGGCATTAGATAATTTTTGCGATCGGGGGAGAGGATTTCCAACAAGGCCTTTGCCGCTTCACCACATTATTCCCCTCTAAACACCACTAAAAGATAGCTTTTCTTATTATTTTTTGCCTAGCATAAAATGTATTTGTTATTCAAGTCAGAATAGTGTTTTAATAGTGGCTTGAAATAAACAAAACGTAAATATTAGTTTACACTTTAAGTTGATAAAATAATAAAGAGAAGAGGATGTATGGCGAGAGAGTCGCAACAGACAGAACTTAAGCGCGGTCTGAAAAATCGACATATCCAGCTAATTGCGCTGGGTGGTGCTGTCGGCGCTGGTCTGTTTCTTGGTATAGCGCAAACTATTAATATGACAGGCCCATCAGTAATATTAGGATATGCTATTGGTGGTTTTATTGCGTTTATGATCATGCGCCAATTAGGCGAAATGGTTGCCGAAGAGCCAGTTGCGGGTTCGTTTAGTCACTTTGCTAATAAATATTGGAGCCCATTCGCTGGCTTCTTATCAGGCTGGAACTATTGGGTGATGTTTATTCTTGTCGGTATGGCAGAATTAACCGCAGCAGGCAAATACATTAACTATTGGTTACCTGATATTCCTGTTTGGGTGTCCGTTGCTATCTTCTTTGTAGCAATCAACTTAATCAATTTGATTAACGTTAAAATGTATGGTGAAACAGAGTTCTGGTTTGCCATTATTAAAGTGTTGGCAATTGTTGGCATGATTTTATTTGGGAGCTACTTACTAGCCAGTGGTAATGGTGGCCCTCAAGCTTCGATTAGCAATTTATGGGAGCTCGGTTTTTTCCCTCATGGCTTTACGGGCTTTATGTCTGCATTAGCCATTGTGATGTTCTCTTTTGGTGGACTTGAGCTGGTGGGGATCACCGCGGCTGAAGCTGAAAATCCAAAAGTCAGTATCCCGAAAGCGACTAATCAAGTTGTTTATCGTATTTTAATTTTCTATATTGGTTCGTTGCTAGTGTTACTTTCACTTTATCCTTGGACTCAAGTCGTAAAAGGTGAAAGCCCATTCGTCCTGATTTTTCATAACTTGGATAATTTCTTAATTGCGAATATTTTAAATGCAGTGGTATTAACTGCGGCACTGTCTGTTTATAACAGTGGTGTTTATTCTAATAGTCGTATGCTTTATGGCTTGGCAAAACAAGGTAATGCACCACATGCACTGTCTCGCATTAATAAACGTGGTGTACCCGTTGTGTCGTTACTTTTGTCTGCTATTGCGACATCATTAGGGATTTTAGTTAATTATTTATTACCTGAGCAAGCGTTAGAGCTATTAATGGCGTTAGTTGTTACCACCTTGGTACTTAACTGGATTATGATCTGTTTGGCGAATTTAAAATTCAGAGCTGCAAAAAAGAAAGAGGGTATAGAGCCTTTCTTTAAAGCACTTTGGTATCCTTATGGTAACTATATCTGCCTTGCTTTCTTATGCATGATTTTAGTGATTATCTTATTTATGCCTCAAGTGAATATTTCAGTAATTTTAATGCCATTCTGGATTGCATTCTTATGGGTTGGATTTAAGATTTCCCGTATGAAGAAAACGTCTAATCGTGTTCAAGCAAGTCAAGATATTTAAGTTATTATAGATTGAGCCTCTGTTGAATAATAAAAACGCATCATTAAGATGCGTTTTTTTTATGTTCTATTTTTTATTATTCGCACTTATTCTGATCGGCAAAATAATGACATTACTGCCAACGTAACCAAGCAAATAAGACGTTACCATTGTTATAAGTCCCTGGCACATAGGTGGCTTGTAGTGAAAGATGCCCGTAACCAACAGAAACTAGCGGTAAAGGAAGTGGCATAGGAATATAGTTGTATTCATGACGCGCTGTAATACTTAGTGTAAATCCTGCCCCCATACGAAAGCCGTCTTTATCACCGGGATACCACATTTTTTCAAAACCATAGCCCATAATAGGCTGTACACGGTTATTTGAATCCATAAATGCCATTGCATAAAGAGAGTGCCAATCACCATCATTGTCATAACGATATTTACCCATACCAAAGCCCCAAGGTGTTTCGTTATAGCGATCTGTTTTTTCTTTATCGTAAGTAAAACGGTTATGCCAAGTCCATACAGGTAAATAGTAATTATATTGGTCGCTATCCCAAGTTTGATTGATATTACGTTTGAATTTTCCCCAGTAGCTCTCTTCATTATTAGACGGAGATGACTTACTGGTGACTTGTTGGTTTTCTGTCGTAATAGTCTGATAGGTATTTGTATTATTTTCAGAAGCGAAAGCGGATGTTGTTAACGCAAGAGAAAACAGCGTTGTAGCTAATACGCTAGGGTGAAAATAGGATGATGACATAAATATAACTCCGAGTACGGCATAAACAGTGTTTCTAGTGATGACAAATAAACATTATTAATAGTGTTATTTAATCGACAAGTATTTAAGATAAGAGGTATCTGAAACTTGACTTCTTAAATAAAATCTTAAGGGATTAGAATCGGTTAAGAAGAAAATAAATAGATTTATTGTACTTATGAACGAAATTTTTTTTTTGATATTAAAGGCTGTTATTTTTTATAATAATGTATTGTTTTTAATGGAAAATTAAGCTTTTATTAGATTTGAAATAAATAGCTGATAAATGAGTCCTGAAAGATATAATTTAGGTTTAGTTACTTTCAACAGGAAAAATCTATAAAGTATCTATTTTTATCACTTAATTAAAATATTGAGATAAATTTAATATTAATAACATCAGGTTATAAAAATAGATTAAATTTCCAGCAGGATAATAGAATAACGATTAAGAAGAGTTAAATAAAAAAAAGAAAAATTCTGTATTGGTTTATAAAACGTTTAGGTTTAAGTGGCACAACGGGGGGTGTAATGTGTGTTTTATACAAATAATCCGATGTTGAGGGCGTGTAAATTAAAGCATCATTGTTTACACCCTTTCATGAGGTGAATAGGTTATTTATTATATATAGCCTTTGCTGATTTCTCTTACTGGATCACAAATCTTAAAAACAGGGCGTTAATAAGTTGAGATTCGCTATCAAACTAGCATCTTTATCTTGAGCATGCGATACTCCTTATCGCCTGAATTTACAGGCTTTGGCTCGGGGCGCCTTATTGGCTGAGATGAACCCGTATAACCTGATCTGGATAATGCCAGCGTAGGGAAGTCAAGGTAACTCTGCTGATTAACAGAGCCCGACTTTTCTGTAACTGGTGAAAGGAGGAGTTAATCAGTGAGATTCAATGCATTGTCTATCGCAGGCACTGATCCGAGTGGTGGTGCAGGTATTCAGGCCGATCTGAAAACATTTTCCGCACTGGGTGTCTATGGCACAACAGTAATGACAGCACTTGTTGCTCAAAATACCTGTGGTGTTCGTCGTGTCTATGATTTATCCCCTGATTTTGTTGCCGCTCAATTAGATGCTGTCTTGTCTGATGTTCGAATTGATAGCGCCAAAATTGGTATGCTCTCTAATGCCTCGATTATTGATGTGGTTTGCGACAAACTTCAGCAATATGCGATCCCCTTTGTTGTACTTGATACCGTAATGATTGCAAAAAGTGGTGATCCTCTATTACAGCCTGATGCAATGAATAAAATGATTAATCAGCTTTTGCCTCTGGTTGATTTGATCACACCTAATTTACCTGAAGCAGCAGCACTATTAGGTTGTGAAGTTGCTCAAGATGAAATAACGATGAAGCAACAAGGTTATGCATTGCTAAAACAAGGATGCAAAGCGGTGTTGATGAAAGGCGGTCATTTAACGGAGAATGAAAGCCCTGATTGGTTATTTACTCAAGATGGCGAGTGGCGATTTACCTCCAAACGCGTAAATACGAAAAATACCCACGGCACAGGATGCACTCTTTCGGCTGCTTTAGCCGCTATTCGTCCCCAGGTTTCTAATTGGCAAATTTGTGTTGAACAAGCAAAAATCTATTTACAGCAAGCGTTAGAACATGCAGACAGTTTAGACGTTGGACAAGGTTTCGGTCCCGTACACCATTTTCATCGCTGGTGGTAATGTTGATTACAACAACACTTATCTTAAATAGAGTCGTTATGGCTCTATTTTCATTTTTATGATCGGACGCTTCAGAGAGTTAACACTATTCTCAATATAAACAGCCCGTATATTGAGGAATTAAGGTAAGATATATTTTATTTTCAATGAGGGATGATATGAATACTGCTTTTCAAAAACCACGCTGGTTACGTGATTTACTTCGCTTTATTCCATTGAAAAGTCAGTTTGTGTTATTTGGTAATGTACGTGACTTACAAGCCAGTGAAGTTGCGCCTAATATTATAACGCCATTGCCTTTTAACCAGACGCTTTATAACAGTTTGTATGAAGTAGGTTATATTCATATCATCACTTATACGCCGTTAACGGGGTTTCAATGGATCGCGAATCCTACGCTCTCTTTGCAAGATGGTGCAATGTTAATGCAACAGTTAGGATTAACCGTTACAGGTGATCGCGCGCAGGTAATATTGATAGCCTAAATAGTGTATTAGAAAAATGGCAAACAATAACTGGTCAGCCGATTGCACTATGTATTGATTTTGCCTCTTGCTTGCTTTCTCATCGTGATAATCTTATGCCTGCTGAACATAACTTATTTACGCGAGCATTAATGACTTCGCATCAAGCTAAAGCGAGACCTGCTGGCGAATATAATCAACCTTTCTTCAATAGTATTTTTTGGATCGTAGAAAAAGAAACTGATTTACCCGATTGGTTTACTGTTAATAATCCTCGAATTCGAGCCATTCCTGTCGCAAAACCCGATAGTCAGATCCGCAGAGTGTTGGCACCCAATTTATTGATGTCGTTAGCAGGGTTTTCATTACTTGTTGAGAATGAAAAAGCGTCGCTTCTTAATGATTTTATCGATGAAACAGAAGGGTTATTACTGCTGGATTTAGTGGCAATAGTGCAATTAGCGCGGATTGAAGAAGTGGAAATAACGCGAATTAGTGATGCAGTAAGGCGTTACAAGGTAGGTATTACAGAAGATCCTTGGCAAAAAATCGATAAACAAAAAAATTCGTAATGCACCACAAGTTATACAGCGTCGTGTTAAAGGACAACAACATGCAGTCACGCATTTATTAGATATTATTAAGCGTGCCATGACGGGTGTGGGTAGCAATAAAGGAGGACGACCACGAGGAGTGTTGTTTTTAGCGGGACCAACTGGTGTCGGTAAAACTGAGTTAGCAAAAACGGTTACTCAATTGCTTTTCGGTGATGAAAGTGCCTATATTCGCTTTGATATGTCTGAATTTAGTGCCGAACATGCTGATCAACGTTTAATTGGTGCGCCTCCGGGTTATGTGGGTTATGACTCTGGCGGTGAATTAACCAATGCTATTCGCGAAAAGCCTTTTAGCGTTGTATTATTTGATGAAATAGAGAAAGCGCATCCTCATTTAATGGATAAATTCCTCCAGATTATTGATGATGGGGTATTAACATCAGGACGTGGCGACCGCGTTTATTTTTCTGAAGCCTTAATTATATTTACCTCAAATCTTGGGATCTACCGTGTTGATAATAATGGTGAAAGAGTCGCGAATGTTCTACCTGATGAACCTTTTGAAAATGTCAGCCGTAAAGTAAAAAAGTGAAATAGAGCGCCATTTTAAATTGGTTTTAAATCGACCTGAATTATTAAACCGTATTGGTGAAAATATTATTGTATTTGATTTTATTCGGGAAGATGTTGCTGAGCAGATATTTGAACAAATGGTAGCAAATATCTTATCTAGCCTTGATAAACAATTACTCACATTATCGATATCAGAAACGGCTAAATCGACGTTAAAATTCTACTGTTTATCTGATTTATCAAATGGCGGTCGTGGTATTCGTAACCAATTAGAGGTTTATCTTATTAATCCTCTCTCAAGAGCCATTTTTGACAGTGATTTAGCGGTAGGAAAAGCCTATCAAATTGCTGATATTCAAATAGGTGAAACGACCAATATTATTTTAGTGCCGCAGGCAAATTAATGCAGATCAGTTTATCTCGGCTTCATTTCCCAGTGACAACATTAGGACCAGGAAAACGAATTGGCATCTGGTTTCAAGGGTGCTCTTTGCGTTGTAAAGGCTGTTTATCACCAGATACATGGGAAAGAAAAGCCGAAAGTGTCACGGTTGATGTAATTATTCAACAAATTCAACCTTGGTTTGCATTTGCTGATGGTATTACGATTTCTGGCGGTGAACCTTTTGAACAACCAGAGGCGCTTTATGCGTTATTAATAGCGCTACGTCAGCAATTTACGGGGGATATTTTTATTTACAGTGGTTATCACTGGAATGAGATAGCACCTCAAGTGACTAAAATGTCAGGTTTAATTGATGCGTTAATGAGCGGTCGATATCAAGCAGAAACTACACAAAGTTTGATGTTACGAGGCAGTGATAATCAGCAACTTCATTGTTTAACGGCGATGGGACGTGCGCGTTTTAGCGCTTTTGAACGACATGTGACAGAAGAAGATAAAGTGCTTGATCTCTCAATGGATAACCAAGGGCGTATTTATCTTACAGGTATTCCTCAAAAGGGTGATATGGCTCGGTTGCGTGAAGTATTAACACAACAAGATGTTCAATTAAAACAGATAAAAAGATAAGAGAGATGGAATAAAGGATGGCCATGATACGTTTTTGTCCTCACTGCCAAACGGAGCGCCAGTTAACCGAGATTTTTTGTGCAGGACAGGTTAATGAAAAACCGTGTGGATGGGATCTAACAATTGAACCTATTCATGAGTCTGGATGGCGTCCATCTCCGCCAATATCTTCATCTATCGAGAGCGCTACAATAACGCCCGATCTTCATCACGATCAGCCGAGAAAGTGTATTAACGGACACTTGATGGGAGAAGACGATTTTATCTGTTTTGAATGTGGTGCTGATCCGGCTGATGAGATTGAAAATAACGCCGTTAGCGATAATGAAACGTTTAGATTGATTGGTGATTGGCGTCTTGAACAACGTATCAATTCTATTAATAGCGAAAGAGAACGCTATAACGTAAGCAATATCAAAACAGAGCAAGAAGGCGTATTAACACTCTATCTTAAAGGTGAAGAGCCTGATCCTGCTATTTATCAAGTATTAAATCTGATCTCTACTGACCATATTCCAGTATTTTATGAAACGGGTCGATGGGAGAATCGTGTTTGGCATGTCACCGAACGATTAAAAGGTGGCTCACTAAGCCAATTCATTGAACGCGGTGATTTTTGGCAATCGAATGAAATTAACGCATTAGTCTCAGAATTAGGTACGGCTATTGCAGCATTAACTGAACATGGTGTGCGTCATCGTGCTTTAAAGCCCTCGAACTTGATGATCCGTTCTCGAGATCCCCTTGATATTGTGGTGATTGAGTATGGTTCGGCGTGTTTATCTGAATTCGATCTCGATATTGTCTCGCCGCTTGAAATTTCACGTTATAGTGCGCCAGAAATTTTAGCGGGTGGTGTTTCGGCAGCATCAGATTGGTGGAGTTTAGGGATCATTTTACTTGAGCAATTAACGCAAGGAGCTTGTTTTAAACATGTCCATGATAATGCGTTTTTAATTCAAGTAATGACGAATGGTGTTGAGTTAGCGGATGATTTAGATCCAAATATTCAATTACTTTTACGGGGTTTGCTCTGCCGCGATCGCTTTCAACGATGGCAATGGAACGAAGTTAATGCGTGGCTACAAGGTTTAGCGGTACAAGCGCCGAATATTAATCACAACAATGGAAATCAGCAATATTATCAATTTCAATTTGCCGATCAGCTATTTAATCAGCCTGATACATTTGCAATGGTGGCGGCACAAGCACAATATTGGGATCAAGCAACGGCATTGCTTATTCATGGTGAAATCACGATTTGGTTAAGCCAATTTGATAATCGTGGCAAACAAATTACCCAATTGCAGGCATTAATTGAAAAACAAGATATTGAGCCAAGTTTACGTTTTACACTCGCACTGAGAATTTTAAATCCTAATATGCCATTGATTTACCGTGGCGAGATCATTACACCTTCATGGCTTTTAGAGCATCCCTTATTAGGTTATCAATTAATTTGTCAGCCACTTGCGACTGAGCTGCAATCTATTGATGAGACACATTGGCTTGTTCAGCTTTATTATCGTCAATGCGCTGTTCGTGAACGAGCACTGCAACAACGTATTCCACTAAATGAAGAAAGTTTACAGCTTTATTTGTTAATCACGTCTTTAAGTCAATTAGTCGCTCGTTGGGAGATTATTCGTGCAGAATTTCCGGATGCGTATAATGAAAATCTACGGGCTTTAATCGATCGTAAGAATATGCATGAAAATGACTATATTTTGTTATTAAGTGCTGAGATTGGGCAATATATTACGCTAGATTCACTGGTGAATAATGCCGCTAAATTAGCGAGAAACCTGGCGATTAAGACGTTTGATAAACAACAAGCAAAAATATTATTAGCCACACCTCGATATCAACTTATTGAACAACTTAGTGAAAGAATAGGGGATTTTAAGCGTGTTAATAACGATATTATTGATAGATGGGCTGATGATTTTCTCTTAACGCGCAGATTACCTCTTGACCATATTATTGTCATGCTTTGCATTCCCGCTGAGCAATGGCAAATACCTGGATCACAACGATATATTTTAGAAGTATTGCACTTTTTTTTCTAAAAAATTAGTTTCTACAAGTCAACGCGGTAACTTAGTTAGAATGCGTTTAACACCAAACGCGGGGCGTGTTGATTTAACCGAATGCTGTTTTGATAATGAAAAAGCGACAAACTTACTTGAGCATTTAATTAACCGCAAGAAAAGGTTGTTTTCATTAGAAGGTGACGTTTTACGTCAACGTGAGAAATTAAATCATCGCTTGTGGCTCTTACAACTTAATACTCAGTCTTACCAACGAGATACAGGTATTAATGGCATGTATTTAGGCTTTCCTTTTTTAGTGCTAAATACACAGCCCAATAAAATAAAGCCACGTATTGCCCCTCTTTTTTTGTGGCCAATATCAATGAATATTTTGGGGGGCGCTCAAGGTGCGGTACAAATTGCATTTGATACAGAGCGTGCATCAGTACGTTTAAATCCTGCTCTTGCGAATTTTGTCGGTATTCCAGCGGTTAATGAATGGCAAAAAGTGCTCGATAGCTTAATGTCACAAACGGGCTTGAGTGTCAGTGAAATGATGAGTACGCTCTCATCCTTATTAACCACCGGGGAACATTCATTAAGGCCGTTACCTTCATTAACTGAGGAAATACCAGAAAACAGTGCTTATATTCATTGTTCTGCGGTGTTATTTCACACCTCTTTTATTGGGCAAATGATAAGTGCTGATTTACAACAAATTGCTAATTTACCAATCAATGGCACTGCGCTTGCAACCATGCTGAAAGTAAATACGCAGGCACAAGCTTTAGAGACACAAGATCCACTTGCAGATAATTATTTGCTCTCTTTGGCTGATCCTTCTCAAAATACCATTATTCAAGCGGCAAGAAAGCAAACGGGGTTATTAATAGAAGGCCCTCCTGGAACAGGTAAAAGCCAAACGATTGTCAACTTAATTGCTGATGCAATAGGGCGACAAAAAACAGCATTGGTACTTTGTCAAAAGCCTGCTGCATTAGATGTGGTATATAAGCGCTTGGTCGCAAATGGTTTACAAGATAGGGTACTGATTATTCATCAAAACCCTAAAGGGCGAGAGATTATTTCAGCGATCAGAGAACAATTGGCATTAGAGCGGAAGCGACAATTGATCGCGGATGTTAAGCAAGATACTTCCTTTGATCGTGATAGAACGCTTAATTTAATTCAATTTTATGAAACAACGTTAGATTCCTACTATAAAGCGTTATACCGAACGGATAAACAATATGATTATTCATACCGAGAAGTGTTGTCTGCACTACTCGAATTAGAATCGCAACAAAAATTAGCAATAAGTTCAGATGCGTTAACCACACTGCTTTCTCAATATAATAAAACAACGTTTGTTCAGCTTATCGATAATTTAACGTTATATGGTTTAGACTGGTATGCAATTAATTATGAAAACACACCATTAAATGGTGTTGTATTGTTTTCACCTGAAAGTACGTTATATCGCCAATTTAATGAAAATATTACGTTGTTTATCGAAGCAGAAAAACAGCGTGATATGGCATATAGTTTGCCTTATCAACAAATCACAATTGATAAATTAACCACTCACGAAACAACACTAGTGCAGTGCAAACAGCAGTTAAAAACTCACAATGAGCAACAATGGGATAATTTATCGCATTGGTTAACGCTGTTTTTAAATGAACAAGGTAAGCAAAATAAAGGAGAACAGATCATTGCTCAATTGGAGCAATTAGAAAAACGTTTACTGCAAATTGATAGTGAAGGTTGCGATCCTTTAATTTTCCGCTTACTCGCGCCATTAGATAATGCAACATTAGCGACGCTATCAAGAGCGGTGGCTGATAAGATCACTCCCTCATTTTTACGCTTCTTAAATCCTTATTATTATAGTAGGAACAGTAAGTTAAAAGATTTTATTGCACAAAGTGGTATAGGCGATAAAGTCGAGCACTATATTACGCTACATAAAACGATCACCACAGAACAACAATGGCGTTTGTTGTATCAAGAATTGCAACCTATTTATCAACAACTAGGGCTAGAACAGCGCCTTGATCTACAAAATACGCCATGGCAGGACACTATTAATAGTGTGATCACGGAGCTTAAAGCTTGTGATGATGATATTGCGATATTAGCGTTATATCCTCAGCCTAAACATTTTGTTGAGTCGATTCAATCAGCCAAAAAACAGGGCTTTGAACAGCAATGTTTAGAAATTGAGAATGCTATTGTTCGTGCTAAAACACAGCAAGTAAGTCTCGCTAAATTAGCAAACTTACAAGAAACCCTCACCGAACAATGTTATCAGCAATTTTATGATGCGATTAACAAAGGTGAATTGCTGACAACTCGATTACAGCAATTAGTCCAAAGTTTGCCTTTTTTAGGCAAGTTCCAGTTATTTCGAGAAAAAACGGCGCATTTTTCCCACGATGATTGGCAAGTTTTATCATTATCGCGCCAGTTAATAGAAGAAAGTGAAAGTTCACTTTCTGATCCAGTAGCGCCTTTAAAAGCAATATTGAGTTATCTGTTTTATGTCGCAGTCAAAACTGAGATTGAATTAAAAAACACGGTATTAAAGACTACGGCTCAACAATTGCAGGAATATATTGAACAATTAACGGAAAATTATCAGCAATTACAAAATATTAATCGCAAGTTGTTAACTGAAAATATCGAGTTATCAAAAATTGAAAATGCGCGTCATTGGGAAACAATAACGCGTTTAACAGGGCCAAGATCATTACGGTTACGCGAATTTATTGATAAAGCGACACAAATGGGATTGTTAAAATTACGTCCTATTTGGCTGATGACACCAGATGTGGCAAGCCAAATACTCCCCTTAAAAGCCGGACTTTTTGACAGCGTTATTTATGATGAAGCCTCACAAATGCCAATTGAATTTGCCTTACCGACATTATATCGCGGTAAACAAGCCATTGTGAGCGGTGATGAGAAACAGATGCCACCTTCATCTTTCTTCAGTGGTAAATTTAATGAAAATGAAGACGACGAAGATAATGATAACGAGGAAGATGAACAACAAGAGAAAAACAGTGAACAATGGGATCCAAGCCAAATTTGCCATTGTCCCGATTTACTTCATCTCGCTCGAACGGTATTGCCGATTCATACTTTAGATATTCATTATCGTTCGGCATTTCGAGAGTTAATTAATTTCTCCAATTATGCCTTTTATGAAAATCGGCTAAATATTCCAGCTCAACATTCAGCGAAAACCATTAGTCGAGTAAAACCGCTACATTTTATGGCGATCAATGGCACCTATGTTAATCAAACCAATGAAAAAGAGGCTTTGGCGATCGTTGAGCATTTAGCAACCTTATGGCAAACGCCTTTTCATAAACGTCCTTCTGTGGGAGTGGTGACGTTTAATCAAAAACAAGCTCAATTAATTAATCAGCATATTCTTGATCGCAATAACTATGATATGGATTTTTTAAAGGCTTACACGGAAGAATGTGCACGCTTGGATAACGATGAAGATATGTCGTTTTTTTGTGAAAAACGTTGAAAATGTGCAGGGTGATGAGCGAGATGTTATTTTGTTTTCGACAACTTTTGGTCGCAATATGCAAGGTACCTTTAGGCGTAATTTTGGTGTGTTAGGGCAAACTGGGGGAGAGCGTCGTTTAAACGTCGCTATCACTAGAGCGAAAAAGCAAGTGGTGATCATGTCATCAATGCCGATTGATGAAATCTCTGACTTATTAAGCACCAATAAACATCCTGAAATTCCTCGTGATTATTTACAAGGCTATTTGACTTACGCGAGTCATTGCCATCAGATTAATAAACAAGAGGAAAATAAACGTTTATTAGCTCGTTTCAGTCGTACGCAAGCTAGTGTGGTCACTCAAGATCAGTCAAACGATCAATTTATTATTGATGTAACTCGCTTTATTCAATCTCAGGGATATCATATTGCACCATCACAACAAGCGGGTATTTTCTCTTTTGACTGTTTAATTGAAGATGAGCAGCAAGGTCAATTACTGATGGGCATTGAGTGCGATATGCCACAACATGAGTGGTTATCTCAGGCGTGTGCACGTGAGTTATGGCGAAAAGAGATTTTGCGTAAAGTGGTGCCTTATCATTATCGTGTTTCGTTGACACAATGGTTTTATCATCGTCAAGAAGCGCAACAACAACTTCTTGAAGCTTTACAACATGCCTCTTTACTGAATGAAAAAGTGAGTAAATGATGAGTTCATCAGTACATTATATTTCTGTGAAAGAAACCACGGTTATCCGCTATCAGCGACAATTAGCGCATAGCAAAAAATACGTCAAGCAATGGAAGGCGTTAGTTGAACAACTCACATATCAAGATGAAAGAGTGAGCCAAATCGAATCTACCTTTAATGCCTTAGTTAAAGATAACCAGCAATTGAATGCATTAGATGCACAATCAGTGAGCCGATTAACGGATAAATTAAGCCAGTTTATTGTGCCATTACGACAAGATATGAAAAATTTACGCGAACAAGTGCTTGAAGAAAAAGCGCTTGCGCGTCATATCCAACAAGGTAAACAAAAATCATCGGCACTGTTAAAACAATTAAAATCACAATTAGCATCCAACAGTATTTTAATGACTGAAATTGAACACAGCGACAATATGAGTGCTGAAGAAATTAGCTTATTGCTATTTCGTGTAACGGGTGAAATTGATGCGCAAAAAGGGCAACTAAGTCCCGCTCAAACAGAATTACTGACGCAATTAAAAGCGCAATCTGTATATACCCAACAATTATGGCAAGGTGGCGAGCCTCAATGCTCATTTGCACAACAGTGTCACCAAATTGAGTTGATGATTGAAAAATTACGACTGGTGGGCAATGAAGCAGAAGCGAATGATAATGCAAGCCAGCTTATTGAAATGCAGACGCTTTTTGATAGTAAAAAACAGCGTTTATTAGCTGATTCAATGATCATGAATATCGCTGAAAGTTTGCGTAATAGTGTAAAACGTATTGAATTAATGGAAGAATTAACACGTTTATGTGCAGAGATTGAAAGCTTTGATGATAAACAGATGTTGACGCTTAGTCGAGAAACAGAAGCGGTTGCTTCATTAGCAACCGCCGAGCAACTTGATGTAATGATCACAAAGCTAAAACAGGCCATTGAAACTCATGAACAGCAACTTTCGATGAGACAGCAATGTGAGGCAGTATTGGCTGGTTTAAGTGAATTGGGTTATGTGGTGCATGAAAATGCAGTTAATTCATGGCTTGATAATGGGCAAGTTGTTGTACCTCATGCCACAATTCCTGATTATGGTTTAGAGTTAGGCGGAAGGCAGGCACGTTTCCAAGCGAGAACGGTGGCGTTAACACACCAACGTGATACAACGCGTGATAAAGATGTTGATGCCATTTGGTGCGGTCAGCATCAGCAATTGCAAAAAATTTTGGCGAAGTCGCACGCCGAGTTATTGATTGAGCGAGCATTGCCGGCAGGGCACAACGTAATGAAAGTGATTGAGAATGAAGATACTGCACATCAACATGCCGTAACACAAGCTCAAAAACCAAAAACATTCAGTCGGTAAAAAATAAATGATAAGTAAAAAATAAATAATAAGTAAAAAGCACTCATTTGAGTGGCTTCCACATTTAAACCTACCAATTAAGCAATAGTGACTGATTTATCTAAATACACATCTTGTACTGCATTAATTAGCGCAACGCCGTCTTTCATTGATTTCTTGAACGCTTTACGCCCTAAGATCAATCCCATACCACCCGCACGTTTATTAATGACAGCGGTACGAACTGCATCCTCAAGGTCATTATTACCTGACGCACCACCAGAGTTAATTAATCCCGCACGACCCATATAGCAGTTTGCTAATTGGTAACGGACTAAATCAATTGGATTTTCAGTGGTGAGTTTGGTGTAAACACGCTCATCAGTATGACCAAAACCAATCGCTTTAAAGCCACCATTATTTTCAGCCATTTTTTGTTTAACGATATCAGCGCCAATCGTCGCGGCTAAATGGTTTGCTTGACCGGTTAAATCAGCACTTGAATGGTAATCTACACCATCTTTCTTAAAGGCTGGATTGCGCAAATAAGCCCACAATACGGTTACCATACCCAATTCATGAGCACGCTCAAAGGCCATTGAAATCTCTTCAATTTGGCGACGGCTTTCTTGTGAACCAAAGTAAATGGTTGCACCCACTGCAACAGCACCCATTTCAAAGGCTTGTTCTACACTGGCATACAAGGTTTGGTCATATTGCGCTGGGTAGCTTAGGGTTTCGTTGTGGTTTAATTTCACAAGAAAAGGGATTTTGTGTGCATAGCGGCGAGAAACAGACGCTAAAACACCATAAGTAGAAGCAACACAGTTACAACCCGCTTCAATGGCTAATTCAACAATATTCTTTGGATCAAAATAGAGTGGGTTTGCGGCAAAAGAGGCGGCAGCAGAGTGCTCAACGCCTTGGTCAACAGGGAGAATAGACAGATACCCCGTTCCTGCTAAACGTCCATGATTAAACAGGGTTTGCATTGAACGTAACACGCTATTAGGGCGATTGTTATCAATCATAACACGATCAACAAAGTCAAAACCTGGCAGGTAGAGATTTTCATTTGGGATAGTTTGGCAACGATGTTCTAATAATGATTTTGCATCAGCGCCTAACAAACTTACTATATCAGTCATTACATACTCCAGTTCATGATGAGATGAGAGTGATTGTCATTTATCTACATTAAGATAACAAGTCACATTGAGGCGGTAACCGGCAGTGGATCGCTTCAGGTAACACAATAAATTCAAATTTATTCCCTAAAAGGGGTTCTCCATCTAAATTAAAGACCATTTCATGAGAAGCACTAATGTTTACCCAATGACTTTCACGCTCGATTATCTTGTCATTTTTTTTACGATCAAACAGGCTATTCAAAAGAGAAGGGAGTAATTCGTGTGCTTCAACAATCGTAATATTGAGTTTATTGTCGTTAATTAAAGCGTCGGGACAGAGTTGTTGTCCTCCTCCTGCTTGACGACCATTACCAATACCGAGAATGAGTGATTCACCTTCCCAGTGAAAATTTTCCGCTTCAATTGTGCAATAATCCGCTTTTAACGAATCGATACTTAAAAGGCCATTAATAAAATAGGCGGCTCCACCTAAGGCTGATTTTAACGCTTTAGGTGTTTCTGTTGTGATTTTGGTTCCAAAGCCACCTGATGCCATATTGATAAAATAGTGCGTCTTATTCACAGAGATAACATCAATAGGGACTGAGCGGCCTTTAACGGCTAAATTAAGGGCATTTTCCATATCGCGAGGAATTTGTGCGCTAGTCGCAAAATCATTTGCTGTGCCTAATGGAATAATGCCCAGTGTTGGTAACGATGAGGGAGAGAGATGAATGAGTTCAGATACAACGCTATTAATCGTTCCATCGCCTCCCGCGGCAATCACCGTTTCGGCTTGCATATCGATAGCTTCTTGTACAAAACGGTGTATATCACTGGATTCCCAAGTCACCCTTACTTGGAGATTAAAACCTTCATCACGTAATTGGTAAACGGCGTTTCTCAATGCACTATTGTTAGCGCTTTTTCCATTAATGATTAGCAAACTAATTTTACTCATTGATGAGTCCTTTTGATTGAATCACTCTTTTAAAGGTAATGGATATCAAGAAAATTACTATTTTTTTTACAAATGATAACGAAAAGGAGGCGTTTTATATAAAAGGGAGGATAAGAAAGGGATAAAAAGAAAAGGCAAATCCAAGGGAGATTGGATTTGCCAAGGAGGTGGTTCCTAGTCTTACTGTATTCATTCTAGTTCTTTATTTTTCGGAACTGATGATACGGTAAACAAATTATTATTGATGTGATCTGTATTTGAAATTGACCACTTTAAATCAGATTATGACGCTTTACTTCACTTCTACCGCATCAATCTTATGCGGTTGACGTGTTGTTGTACCTTGTAGGTTACGGATCAGCAGTGCAAAATCTAAATCAACATCTTCGGGAACAGATAAATACACCATGTGACCATTACCTGGTGCAACATCGGTTGGCTGCTGTTTTTTGTTAAATAGCGTCTCTAGCGTAAATTGAATATTTCCAGTGGGTGTCATTAATTCTAGGCTATCACCTAAAACAAATTTATTTTTCACATCAACTTCAGCTAAACCATTTACACGTTTACCGGTAAATTCACCGACAAATTGTTGAGTGTCAGAGACAGAATAACCATATTCATAAGTTTGGTACGCATCATGGGTATGGCGACGTAAGAAACCCTCTGTATAACCGCGGTGTGCTAACCCTTCTAATGTGGTGAGCAATGTTGGATCAAAGGGTTTACCTGCAACCGCATCATCAATTGCACGGCGATACATTTGTGCAGTACGGGCACAGTAATAGAAGGATTTAGTACGTCCTTCTATTTTTAGTGAATGCACACCCATTTGCGTTAATTGCTCAACGTGTTCAATTGCGCGTAAGTCTTTAGAGTTCATGATATAAGTACCGTGCTCATCTTCGAACGCAGTCATATATTCACCAGGACGTTTTGCTTCTTCGATTAAGTAGACTTTATCTGTTGGTGCGCCAACACCTAGCGTAGGCTCGACGTTTTTAACGGGGATTGGCGTGTATTTTTCAACGATGTTACCTACCTCATCTTCTTTGCCTTCTTCAACTTTATATTCCCAACGGCAAGCGTTAGTACATGTGCCTTGGTTTGGGTCACGCTTATTAATATAGCCAGATAATAGGCAACGACCTGAGTAAGCCATACATAATGCACCGTGAACGAAAACTTCTAATTCCATATCAGGAACTTGTTTACGAATTTCTGCAATTTCATCAATAGAGAGTTCACGAGAAAGGATCACGCGAGTTAATCCCATTTGACGCCAGAATTTTACGGTTGCCCAGTTAACGGCATTGGCTTGTACTGAAAGGTGAATATCCATTTCTGGGAAGGCTTCACGTACCATCATGATCAAACCCGGATCAGACATAATCAGCGCATCAGGTCCCATATCAATGACGGGCTTTAGGTCACGGATAAAGGTTTTTAATTTAGCATTATGCGGTGCGATATTAACCACAACATAGAAGCGCTTACCTAATTCGTGGGCTTCTTGAATACCTTTAGCAAGATTTTCGTGGTTAAACTCATTATTACGCACACGTAAGCTATAACGTGGCTGACCTGCATAAACGGCGTCTGCGCCATAAGCAAATGCATAGCGCATATTTTTTAATGAGCCAGCAGGAGAGAGTAATTCGGGTGTAAACATGGTTAATTTCCTGGTTCTGATTTCAAGTCAGTCCCCCACACATTGGGTAGGGGTATATCATAAAGGGGTGGATTCTAGCGCTTAAGTGTAGCGAGGTTCAATGTATTCCTGAAAAAATATCATCGAAAACGATAAGCTTGGGTTTCCCAACGATAGCCTTGACCATAAATTGAGCGAATAAATTCAATTTGATCGTTCAATTGCTCAAGTTTGCGTCGTAAATTTTTAATATGACTATCAATGGTTCTATCCGTCACAATGCGGTAGTCATCATAAAGATGATCCATCAGTTGATCGCGAGTTAATATTTTTCCAGGTTGAGTGGCTAAAGCTTTTAGTAAACGAAATTCAGCCGTCGTTAAATCGAGGATCTTATTATTGTATTGGATTTGGTAAGCCTGCTCATCAATGACGACGAATTTTTCATTTTGAATAATATCTTGTGGGCGATAAAAACGACGCAATAACGTTTTGACTCTGGCTACCACTTCTCTTGGACTATAAGGTTTGCAAATATAGTCATCAGCGCCAATCTCAAGCCCGAGTAATCGATCAACTTCTTCTGTTTTCGCTGTCACCATAATGATGGGAATATCTGAAAACTGACGCAACTCTTTACAGATCGTAATGCCATCTTTAACGGGCAACATCAGATCTAATAGTATTAAATCGTAGTGTTGCTGTTTTATACAATCGCTCACTTCAGCACCATCTGCTAACCAATGAGTCTGATAACCTGATGCTTGAAGATAATCAATAAGTAATTGGGCAAGTTTGGGTTCATCTTCAACAATCAGGATTGAATAGGGTGATTCAGATACGGTCATTTATTGGCTCAAGGGTTATTAGGCTTAAAGATCATCAGAATATGCAGGTAATTCTATAAGGATTTTCACGCCACCTAAAGAGGACGGCATTGCACTTATCTTACCATTATGGGCTTCAACAATATTTTCGCAAATCGCAAGACCTAAACCAGAGCCACCACTTGCACGATTTCGTGAGTTTTCTGCACGATAAAACCGCTGGAAAACAACGTTATATTGAGCGTTATCTAGCCCTGGAGCACTATCTTCTAATGAAATCAGAACATGATTTTGTGCTTTTTGGGTACTGATATGCAATTGACCACCTGAATAAGTATAACGAACACTATTCTCCAGCAGATTATGGAAAAGCTGGATCAATCGGTCAGGATCGGCTTGCACAATCAATGGAGACAGATCATCTAATTCGGTGAGTAAAGTAATCTCTTTAGTTTGATATGTGTGACGATAAGAAGCCACTGCCAACAAAATGACCTCATTAATATCAATAAAATCTTTACGATAAGTTAAAGAACCTCTGTCTGATAGCGAAAGCTGGTGGAGATCATTAACTAATTTTGTCAGGTTGGTGACTTCAAATAGAAGGGAGTTTAATGTCTCTTTTGTTGGCTTTCTGACACCATCTTGCAGCGCTTCAAGTTCACCTTTTAAAATAGCGAGAGGGGTTCGCAATTCATGTGAGATATCTGCCATATAATCGCGACGAATTTGCTCATTTTTTTCTAGTGTGCTGGCTAGTTGATTAAAATCGGTAGCGAGCTGACTGATTTCATCTTTGCTTGTGGGCGTCACACGAACAGAAAAGTCACCCGCTGCTAATTTATGAGTCGCCTCAACAAGTCGTTTAACTGGGCGTATCATATTGCGAGAAAGAATAAGAGTGATCAATAACGCAAAAAGAACCGTTAAACCAGCAATGACCCAACTGGTACGCAGTTGTTGTTTATCAAAACTGATATCGGCTTCACTGCTGATTTTATCTGCCGCACTGACAATCACCCATCCAACAATTTCATTGTGAAAGGTAATGGGCTTTTTAAATGTTTCTGCGGGAAATTGATTGTCATGCCCAAATAAGCGCTTCATCTCTTTATCAACGATCCAAAATTGCGTACGCCAACCTCTGGGAGGAGGGCCTTCGCTACTTTGACTTATTTGATCAATGCTTCGTAATATTTGATAAAGAGAACGATCATCTCTATTGAGAAAGCGCCAATCTCCTGTCAATGCATATTGTTCAGTTAAGGCTTCAGCTAAAAGAGTTGCACGCTGTTCACTGTTTTTCTTGATATAACCGATGAATCCTTGCTGGAAGCTGCCTCGAATACCAATATGCATAGCGAGAACAACCACCATACAAGTCGCGAAAACCACTAAGAACAGCTTGCTTCTCAATTTCATGCATTTGCCTCTTTTTTGCTGATCCGTCGTTGTTGCCAACGTTCACGCAATCCATCAAAAAATAGATAAATAACAGGGGTTGTATACAGGGTCAGTAGTTGGCTCATTAATAAGCCCCCTACAATGGTTATTCCTAACGGTTGTCTTAATTCAGCACCATCTCCGCTACCTAACATCAATGGTAATGCACCAAATAATGCGGCAAGAGTTGTCATAATAATAGGACGAAAACGTAATAAACTGGCTTGAATAATGGCCTCTTTAGCTGACAATTTGCCTTCACGCTGTGCTGTAATTGCAAAATCCACCATAATAATGGCGTTTTTCTTCACAATACCAATAAGCAACATAATGCCAATAAGTGCGATCAGACTAAAAGGTGTATTAAAAAGCTGTAATGCTAATAAGGCACCCACACCAGCAGAAGGTAGGGTTGATAAAATAGTCAGCGGATGAATATAGCTTTCATACAGTACACCTAATACCAAATAGACCGTTACAATCGCCGCTAAGATAAGAATGAGTTGTGATTTGATGGTTTCTTGGAAAATTTGTGCGGTACCTGCAAAAGAGCCTCTGACGGTATTCGGTACACCTAGCTCTGTCATTGTACGTTCAATAGAATTAATGGCATCAGCTAATGTATAGCCTTCAGGAATATTAAAGGCAATAGTTGAAGAAGCAGATAATCCTTGGTGATTAACACTTAATGGGGCATTAGCGGGATACCAACTCGCAAATGCGGATAATGGGATACGTTCACCTTGATTATTGACCACATACATTTTATCTAACGCCGAAACATCTTGGGTGTATTGTTCAGAGACTTCCATGACCACTTTATACTGATTTAGTGGCGCATAAATGGTGGATATTTGACGCTGACCAAAAGCATTGTTCAGTAGATTATTGGCATCACTGACATTAATACCTAATTGCGACATGGTATCGCGATCGTAAGTCAGTGCCATTTCTGCGCCTTTATCTTCTTTATCAGAGTTAACGTCTACAAGTTGAGGCAATTCACCTAACGCTTTACGGACAATAGGCTCCCATTTACGCAACTCGCTTAAATCATCAGCTAATAATGTAAATTGATAACTGGCATTGGCTTGACGCCCGCCTGCTCGAACATCTTGCACTGGCATTAAAAAGAGGTTGGCACCGGGTTCATTGGCTAATTTTGCCCGTAGGCGATTAATTACTTGATTGGCGCTATCAGTACGCTCTGATAATGGATTAAGAGAAATAAACATAAATCCACTGTTAATACGCCCTCCACCGGTAAAACCCGTTACGCTATCAACGTCTTTATCTGCATTAATTTCTTGCATAAAACGGGTCATTTTTTCTTTCATCGATTGGAATGAAATACTTTGGTCTGCACGTACAAATCCCATTAAGCGACCCGTATCTTGATCGGGGAAAAATGTTTTGGGGGCACTGATATATAAATAGGCATTTAAGCCTAACGTGGCGAAAAAAATAGCCATAATCCAGCGTCGATGGCGCAATGCGGCTTGTAATGTGACACTGTAACCTTGCTGGGCGCGGAAAAGCAACTTACCAAAGCCTCGTAAATGTGATTGGGCTTTAGGCTTCATGCCTTTTAGTAAATGCGCACACATCATGGGCGTTAGCGTAAGAGAAACAAATAGCGAGATAGCAATAGCGGTTGTTAAGGTGATGGCAAACTCTTTAAACAATCGCCCAACAAGACCATCCATTAACAGTAATGGAATAAAAACGGCAACAAGAGAAATACTCATCGACAGGACAGTAAAACCAACCTCACCAACGCCTTTTAAAGCGGCATCTTTGGGTTTTAAACCATTTTCAATATGACGAGAGATATTTTCAAGTACCACAATAGCATCATCAACCACAAAGCCCGTCGCTACGGTTAATGCCATTAATGAAAGATTGTTTAAACTAAAGCCACAAAGATACATGGCTGAAAAGGTCCCAATTAATGAAACGGGAACAGCAACGGCAGGGATCAGCGTGGCACGACCTGAGCGTAAAAATAAGAACACAACTAAAATCACGAGCGCCACAGCAATGGCTAACGCTCGTTCTACTTCAGCTAGGGATGCGCGAATAGTCGGGGTTCTATCTTGTGCTACTTTTAAATCAACACTGGCTGGGATCAACTCACGTAAGTCAGGAAACTCATTACGAATGCGATCCACGGTTTCAATGATGTTGGCACCCGCTTCACGACGAATAACGAGCAAAATCGCAGGTTCTCCGCCACTCATTCCCGCCGCTCGAGCGTTTTGTACTGAATCGGTAACTTGTGCCACATCACTTAAACGTACAACAGCATCTTGATTATAATGCACAATCACAGGACGATATTCTGCTGCTTTGCTGAGCTCATCGTTAGTTTGGATTTGCCAACGCTTCTCGTCATTATTTACAAAGCCTTGAGGTCGTCGCACATTCGCTTGGTTAATGGCTTTTCTGACATCATCGAGGCTGACATTTTGGTTAAATAACGCATCAGGATTGAGGGCGACACGTATCGCTGGCAATGAGCCACCACCGACAGATACTTCACTGACACCTTCAATCTGCGAGATTTTTTGTGCCAATCTTGTTGAGGCGAGATCGTAAAGTTCCCCTGTATTTTGGATATCAGAGGTGAGCGTTAAGATCATAATCGGTGCATCAGAAGGATTTGATTTATAATAACGTGGTCGGCTTGGCATGCCTGAAGGTAATAAGCTTTGTGACGCATTTAATGCGGCTTGTACATCACGAGCTGCTGTATTGATATCTTTGTTTAAATCAAACACTAGAGTAATACTGGTACTGCCAAGCGAACTGCTTGATGTCATCTCATCAATACCCGCAATTCGCCCTAGGGAGCGCTCAAGTGGTGTTGCCACAGAAGATGCCATCGTTTCTGGTGATGCCCCTGGTAATGAGGCGTAAATATTAATAACGGGATAATCAACTTGTGGCAATGGGGCAACAGGGAGCAACATGAAACCTAATGCACCACATAGCGAAATCGCCAAGCTGAGTAACGTCGTTGCGACGGGACGTTGAATAAAGAGGGCGAAAAACTTCATGATACAGCCCCGTTATTATTCTCAACGTGTTTATTACGGTTGATATAGAGCGATAACTTATCAAATAATAGATAAATAACGGGGGTCGTAAATAGCGTTAAGATTTGGCTCATAATTAAGCCACCAACCATACAAACCCCTAATGGCTGACGTAACTCGGCTCCTACACCGGTACTTAACATTAAAGGTAAGGCACCTAAAAGCGCCGCCATTGTAGTCATTAAGATTGGTCGGAAACGTAATAGACATGCTTGATAAATAGCTTCGTAAGGGGTTAAACCTTGCTCTCGTTCAGCGGCAAGGGCAAAGTCTATCATCATGATCGCATTTTTCTTTACGATCCCGATGAGTAAGATGATCCCAATAATTGCAATAATATCCAGCTCATTGCCCGCGGCGATTAAAGCTAATAATGCACCAACACCCGCTGTTGGCAGCGTAGATAAAATAGTGATAGGGTGAATAAAACTCTCATATAGCACGCCTAATACAATATACATTGCCACAATTGCCGCGATAATCAGCCACAAAGTACTCGAAAGCGCACTTTCAAATGCCAGTGTTGCCCCTTGGAATTGGGTGGTGATATCTCTTGGCATAGAAATTTGCTCTTCAGCTAATTTTACAGCTTTTACGGCTTCTTCAAGAGAGGATTGTTCAGCGACATTAAATGAGAATGTTGCTGAAGGAAATTGCTCTTGATGATTAATAGAAAGTGGTGCTAAGCGTTGCTCTACGGATGCAATAGACAATAAAGGTACCATCGCCCCCTCTTTGCCGGTCAAATGCACGGCTGAAAGAGCCTGTAGTCCATCACCATTACGAATATCTTGTTCTAAAACCACGCGATACTGATTAGCTTGAGTATAGATAGTGGAGATTAAACGCTGACCAAAAGCGTTATAAAGTGCATTATCTATATCACTCATCGAAATACCTAAACGGCTTGCTGAGTCTCTATCTACTTTGATATACGCCATCATGCCGTTGTCTTGCCAATCACTGCTGATATCGGTCAATTCAGCGCTATCTTTTAGTGCTTGGGAGAGCTTTGGCACCCAATAAGCCAATTCATCTAAGGATGTTGCTTGTAGCGTGAATTGATACTGAGTACGAGAAACTTGCGTATCAATTGTCAAATCTTGAGTCGGTTGCAGATAGAGCGTCATGCCTGAAATAGCCGCAATGCGTTCTTGTAAACGAGGAATAATCACATCTATCCGATCATCACGCTGATCAAGGGGTTTTAGCGTGATTTGTAATCGTCCTGTATTGAGTGTTGCGTTGCTTCCATCAATCCCTACAAAGCTAGCAATATTATCAATAGCGGGATCATCAATTAATTTATCAACGACTTGCTGCTGTTTTTCTACCATTGCTTGATAAGAAATGGATTGTGAGGTTTCAATGGTTCCTTGCAATAACCCGTTATCTTGTAGTGGGAAGAAGCCTTTAGGAATAAACATATAGAGCAATACAGTGAGCACTAATGTGCTCAGTGCGACACCAAGCGTTATCCATTGATGGTTTAAAACACGTTTGAGCCAAACGGCGTATACCGCAATCATTCTTTCAAAGAAACGCTCGCACGCCATTTCAAAACGATTGTGTTTGATTTCATTTTCAGGCTTTAGCAATCGGGCACACATCATTGGCGTTAATGTGAGCGAAACGACAGCAGAGATTAAAATGGCGACAGCAAGAGTGATTGCGAACTCTCTAAATAAGCGTCCGACAATATCGCCCATAAATAACAGGGGGATCAGTACGGCAATAAGAGAGAAGGTAAGGGAAATAATGGTAAAACCTATTTCGCCAGCCCCTTTTAACGCGGCTGTTAATGGTTTATCACCACGTTCAAGGTAACGGGAGATATTTTCAATCACAACAATGGCGTCATCGACAACAAAGCCCGTGGCAATGGTCAATGCCATTAAGGTGAGGTTATTGACAGAGAATCCACAAAAATACATCACGGCGAACGTACCGACTAATGAAAGCGGTACAGCAATACTTGGAATTAAGGTGGCGACACCATTACGTAAAAAGAGATAAATGACCATCACCACAAGGGCGATAGCTAAACCCAGTTCAAACTGCACATCTTTAACAGAAGCACGGATTGTTGTGGTTCTGTCTGTTAAGATCTCAACATTAACGGATTTTGGTAAATTAGAAACTAAATCAGGTAATAAATTACGAATATTATCAGTAGTATCAATGACGTTAACGCCGGGTTGACGTTGAACATTAATAATAATTGCTTGCTTATTATTCGCCCATGCACCGAGTTGATTATTTTCAGGTGCTTGTTCTATTGTTGCGATATCAGATAGACGAATTGGGGCGCCATTTTTATAAGTAACGATTAATTGACGGTAGTCTTCTAATGATTTCATCTGATCATTGGCGGATAACGTCACAGAGCGAGTGGGTCCATCAAGGCTCCCTTTTGCTGAGTTAACGTTCGCATTATTGATGGCTACACGAATTTTTTCGCTATCTAAACCGTAAGATGCAGCGGCTTGTGCATTAAGTTTGATTCTAACCGCAGGGCGCTGCCCACCCGCTAAAGAGACTAAACCAACACCATTAACTTGTGAAATTTTTTGCGAAATACGGGTTTCAACCATATCTTGCAACTGTGTCATGGGTAATATTGAGCTTGTCACCGCCAAGGTTAAAATAGGCGGATCTGCGGGATTTACTTTGCTGTAAATCGGTGGATACGGTAAATCGGATGGTAGCAGATTAGTGGCCGCATTTATCGCAGCTTGGACTTCTTGCTCTGCAACATCTAATGGTAATGTTAATTGGAACATCAGTGTGATCACTGATGCACCACCAGAACTTTGTGACGACATCTGTTTTAATCCAGACATCTGTCCAAATTGACGCTCTAATGGAGCGGTAACTGCTGATGTCATTACATCTGGGCTTGCTCCTGGATAGAGTGTAACGACCTGAATAGTGGGGTAATCAACTTCAGGTAATGCAGAGACGGGCAACATACGATAGCCAACAATCCCTGCAAGGAGTATGGCGACCATAAAAAGGGTGGTTGCAACAGGGCGCAGAATAAATAAGCGAGAGGGGCCCCCACTTGTACCGTGTGTTTTCTCGGTCATTACGCTTTCTCCGCAACAACACGGTTATTATCTTTCGTCTTTGGTGCTGTGGGGGTCACGATATCAACTTTGCACCCTGTGTTAATCTATCCACACCATCGGTTACAACCCGCTGTTCTGCCGATAAACCCGAAGCTATGACGACTTTTTCTGCATTTTGTAATGCCACTTCAACACGTAATTTACTCACTTTATTTTCGCTATCGACAACCCAAACAAAGTGACCTTCATTACCCATTTGCAGCGCCGCATTAGGAATAACGACTGCTTTTTCTAATGTGGTGACATAAAGACGGACATTAACAAATTGGTTAGGGAATAACGTTGTCTCTTGCTGAGGGAAACGTGCTTTTAATTTAATGGTGCCAGTTGTTGCATCAATTTGGTTATCAACACTAAATAATTTGCCTTTAGCTAATTCAAATTGGTTATTTCTATCTAATGCGGTGACGGGTAAATCGGCATTATTTTTACGCGCTTGAATAACATTCGCGAGATCTTGTTCTGGTAATGTAAAGAGCACATCAACAGGATCCATTTGATTGATAACGACGATAGGTGTAGAGGAGCCACCAGAAATATAATTACCAACATCAACTTGTTTTAAACCCACTTGACCTGAAATAGGCGCGGTGATTTTGCTGTAAGTGAGTTGTAATTGTGCATTACTGATAGCCGCTTCATCAATACGGATGCTAGCTTCAGACTGTTTAACTAAAGCTTGTTGATTATCCAATTCTTGTTGTGAGACTAAATTGGTTTTCGCTAATTTTTGATAACGTGCTAAATCAAGACGAGCATTAGCTAATGTTGCTTGATCTTTTGCCAGTTGTCCTTTGGCTTGAGCTAATTGAACTTCAAAGGGGCGAGAGTCAATTTCCGCTAATAAATCACCTTGTTGAACGTGTTGTCCTTCCGTGAAATGTAATGCCATTAATTGACCTTCAACACGGCTAGTGACGGTGACACTGTTAGTGGCTTTAACCGTTCCTAAAGCAGATAAAAACTGGGGAACATTCTCTTGCGTTGACATTGCAACTTGAACAGGTGGTAAAGGTGGACGACGAGATCCAGAGGTACCTCGACTTTGTGAGTTTGCTGCTTGAGCCCCTTTATTTTCAGGTGATGCTGTTTTTGCTGCATTAAATTGCCAATAGGCGTAACCCCCTGCGATGACGACAATTAAAGCGATGATGAGAGAAACTCTTTTTTTAACATTTTTGTTTTTATTCATTACTTTTGTGATCTCACTGGCAACTAGCTAATCAGAAATACTGAAATGAAAATCTGGAATGGTGACATTCTACCTGTTTCTTCATCGTTAAAAATGAAGGAAATATGGAAATTAAGTCAAGGAATGTGTTTTGTTGGCGCTATTTTAATCAATTAAAACGTATTGCTACTGGCATTATTCTATCGTTGTTATTCAATAAACGTTAATTGAGCAAAAAGAGCAATAAGCAGTAGCGTAGCTTAATTGTTTATATGGAGATAATTAAGTGGAAAATAATTTATTGATTATCAGTAAGTTATTTTGTTTGATGTTTTTTTAATCGCATAACTATTTTGTACAAATGCCTGTAACTATGATAAAACGCAATAGTTAGTTATAATTCTTAGATAATTATGCTTTCCAGTGATAGAATGCCAACCTTGTTTTTCTCTGCGTTGAACTCTTTTCAAAGAATAACAATCCAGTATGAAATTCACCGAGCTTTAACTCTGTCTTGAATAACGAAATTTTTGTAAAAATTAGCCTAAATATAAAGGCGTAATAGAATAATTAGAGGTTTTTAGTGTCAACTGCAAACACACCTGACGATGGACAAAAACCGAGCCTGAATGCATTTAAACAGCCTCGTGCGTTTTATCTCATCTTCTCAATCGAATTATGGGAACGTTTCGGTTATTACGGCCTACAAGGGATCATGGCCGTTTACTTGGTTAAAATGCTGGGCATGGGTGAAGCAGAAGCTATCACCGTTTTTGCTGCATTTACCGCATTAGTTTATGGTTTTGTTGCTATCGGTGGATGGCTTGGGGATAAAGTCCTTGGTACTAAAAGGGTTATTATTCTTGGCGCAATCGTACTGGCAATTGGTTATGCGATGGTAGCATTTTCTGATCACAATAAAGACGTGATTTATTGGGGACTTGCAACGATTGCAGTAGGTAATGGTTTATTTAAAGCTAACCCATCTTCATTATTAGCCACTTGCTACGAGAAAGATGATCCGCAATTAGACGGTGCATTTACGATGTACTATATGTCTATCAACGTAGGTTCGTTTTTATCTATGTTAGCAACGCCATGGTTAGCGGCTAATTATGGTTGGGATGTTGCATTTGCATTAAGTGTTGTTGGTATGCTGATCACCTTAGCAAACTTTATGGTTTGCCGTAGTTGGATCAAAGATAAAGGCTCTAGACCTGATTTTGAACCGCTTAATTATTTAAAATTATTATTAACGCTGGTGGGTATCGTCGCTTTAACGGCTGTATCGACTTGGCTATTACATCATAATGAAGTGGCAAGTTGGTCTTTGGCGGTTATCTCACTCGGTATCATCCTGATTTTTGCACGTGAAACCTTTATGATGAAAGGTGCTGCTCGCCGTAAGATGATTGTCGCGTTTTTGCTGATGGTTGAAGCCGTGGTCTTTTTCGTTCTTTACGATCAAATGCCAACATCGTTAAACTTCTTCGCAATCCATAACGTTGAGCACTCAATTTTAGGTTTTAGCGTTGAACCTGAACAATTCCAATCATTGAATCCATTCTGGATCATGTTAGCAAGCCCATTATTAGCGGCAGTTTATAACTTTATGGGTGATAGATTGCCGATGCCATATAAGTTCACCGCAGGGATGTTCTTAAGTGCGACGGCATTCTTAGTGTTACCACTGGGTGCAAGCATGGCAAATGAAGCGGGTATTGTGTCTTCATGGTGGCTAGTCGCAAGTTATGGTTTCCAAAGCATTGGTGAGCTAATGATTTCAGGACTTGGTCTTGCCATGGTTGCTCAACTTGTACCGCAGCGTTTAATGGGCTTTATTATGGGTGCTTGGTTCTTAACTTCGGCAGCGGCTGCAATTATTGCCGGTAAAGTGGCGAGTTTAATGGCAGTACCAGAAGATGTACAAAGCGCTCACGCTTCATTAGAAATTTACAGCAGTGTATTCTTACAAATCGGTATTGTAACGGGTGTTATCGCAATTCTAATGCTGATCACGGCGCCTATGCTAAGTAAAATGACACAGTAATTTGTGCCATTAAAAAACAAAGTTTAAGAAAAATAAAGGATGCTATAAGGCATCCTTTTTTGTTTATTTATTGCCATCGAATGCAGCATAAAAAAATACCGCCTTTATTAAGGGCGGTATTGTATTCGGGGACGGATAGAACGATGCGTTGATATTGATAAAGGTCTAGCCGCTCACTTTATCAATCTGTAATGCAACCTCTTTTTCTCTGGTTGTCGGTTTTACTGCTGTCCACCCTTTATAAGCTAAAGGTAAGAAAGCGACAGCAATTGCTAATAATGATACGCCAGCAACATAATATGCACCTGCCATTGCTGTTTTTTCTAACCATATTCCTGTTAACATTGGTGTTAATCCACCGAACAAGGCATAAGCCATATTATAAGCAAAAGATAAACCAGAAAAACGAATTGATGGTGGAAATGCTCTTGTGCTAACGATAGGTGTAGTTGCAATCGCGCCTACAAAAAAGCCCATCAAACCATAGTTAAACGCTAATTGAAAACTTGACATCGCTGCATCTAAACTGCCATAGAAATGGAATGCAGTAAGAATTAAACCGCCCCATGATAATGTCATTGATGCACGTGTTCCTAATTTGTCACCAATCCAACCCCAGAATATGCAACCTAAGGTTAAAGTTAATGTTGCAACACAGTTTGCTTCTAATGACGTTGTTCTATCAATTTTATAGATCCCTTCAACAATGACACCGGGTGTCATCAAAATGGTGACAACGATAGCGGTTGATAAAGACCATGTTAATGCAGCTGTAATTAAGCATGCTTGCTTATGACCCTTAATAACTGAAACCACAGGCATTTCTTGTGCTAACGCTTTTTTTGCCGCCATTTCTTTGAAGATCGGGGTTTCTTGTAAAAAGCGACGTAAGTAAACAGAGATTAAGCCAAATACGCCCCCTAAAATAAAAGGAATACGCCATGCAAAATCATTTACTTCTTGAGCGGTATAGCTACGTTGAACGATAATTGCCACGATTGAGCCTAATAAAATACCGCCTGTAATACCCGAGGTTAATGTTCCTACACCTAAACCATAACGTTGTTTGGGGGTGTGCTCTGCGATAAACACCCAAGCACCAGGCATTTCACCACCAATGGCGGCACCTTGCATAATGCGCATTAATAACAACAATAATGGTGCTGCAACACCAATGCTGGCATAAGTGGGTAATAAACCAATCACTAATGTGGGTACAGCCATTAAGAAGATACTTAAAGTAAACATGCGCTTACGTCCAATAATATCTCCGTAGTGCGCCATAATAATGCCACCCAAAGGGCGAGCAAGATAACCTGCGGCAAAAATACCTAATGTCTGCATTTGTGCAATAAAAGCGTTATCGCCAGGAAAGAACAAGTGGCTCAATGTTTTCGTAAAGAACACGAAGATCACGAAATCATAGAACTCCAATGTTCCCCCTAGTGAGGACAAACCCAACGTTTTATAGTCGTTGCGATTCAATGGTCTTGCCGTAGGTTGACTCAACGGCTGAGTGGAGTGTGATTGTGATGTCATAATAACAACCTATAATAATCATCGTGATAAAAATATTAAGTAATAAGATCACCATTAGATTCTTTTTAAGTTAGCAAATAAAATAGGGTGAAAATAAATAACTGTGAAAGGTTATTTAAAAACTATTTATGCGAGAAAGAATAATATTGTGATGATAGTTTAAGTTATAACAGGAAGCTCTTAATAATGTAAATAGGTGAAATTAAAACAACATTATTAACTGTTTTTTTTACCACTGTTTGTTGTTATTGTTTTAGTTGATTGACTTGAGTAAATTTAAATTTCATTTTAT
>NZ_MIIZ01000611.1:0-6426 GCF_001743005.1 Shigella sp. FC1967
TACTATTTTTAATAATTGACAAATATTGTTATCTGGCATAATAGGATGAAATGTCTCATAACTTCCTGCTATTTTTATTTGGCAAATATTTTCAATAAAATCAAATTTAGAACCTTCTAAATGAGTTAATGTTAAATTACTAAAATATTTAACAGGCATATAACTACTTCAACAATAAGCGGTTTATTATCAACGTAACGTATTCGCCTTGAATAAAAAATACGTTCATTTGAATTAATTCGTAATTTACTCGCGATAGATAAAGGACAGGGAATAACACTAAATTCTATTACTTCACTTCTTACATTATGACCTGTATTTGCCATTAATTCGACAAAACCTTTTAAGCTTGCATTTTCATGATGAACGTCTTTCTCTTTAATATAAGTCCCTGAGCCTTGTTTTTCGTTCTAATAAACCAGCGATAACCAGTAAGTCTATTGCTTTACGGATAGTCATCCTTGATACACAGTATTGCTCTGCTAATATTTTTTCGGCAGGTAATGTGTCACCAATTTGATATCCTGCCGAATTTTATTTGAATTCTTAGGCTTTTTTGCAATGTCTTTTATAGATCACTTTTATACCTCTTTTTTATTCTAAAAAAACGGCTTTCAATATTTATAATTTTATGAGTCTAATCTTTTGAAATATAGAAAAATGATTTTATAAGTCGAAAATGTGAACGTTATCATAAAAATAAAAAGTGATCTACTTTTTTATAAAAATGTAGATCATTTTGCTTAAAAGATAATATGAATTAGATCACGAATAACTCATTTCGAGTGAGAGAATAAAGAGAAAAGAATCTAATCTGCATTTACAGAATAAAAACAAATTAAATAGCATGTCGTCCCAGTAGCAGTAAATAAGAGGATATTTTTATGCTCAGTCAAATACAACGATTTGGTGGAGCCATGTTTACGCCTGTCCTGCTATTTCCTTTTGCAGGTATTGTTGTAGGCATTGCAATTCTATTACAAAACCCATTATTTATTAGTGAAGATTTATTAAGACCCGATAGTTTATTTTCTCAAATTGTTCATATTATTGAAGAGGGCGGTTGGACTGTTTTCCGTAATATGCCTCTTATTTTTGCAATTGGTTTACCAATAGGTTTAGCCAAAACAGCACAAGCAAGAGCTTGTCTTGCCGTTATGGTAAGTTTTCTCACTTGGAATTATTTTATTAATGCAATGGGGATTGTTTGGGGCAGTTATTTTGGTGTGGACTTTACAAGCGAAATCGGCGGAAATAGCGGCCTTACAATGATTGCTGGTATCAAAACATTAGATACCAGTATTATCGGTGCGATTATTATTGCTGGTATTGTAACAGGTATACATAATCGTTATTTCGATAAACAGCTTCCTGTATTTCTAGGTATATTCCAAGGAACATCTTATGTTGTATTAATTAGTTTTTTTGTGATGTTACCTTTAGCGTGGATAACGTTATTTTTCTGGCCTAAAGTACAAATTGGCATTCAATCTTTGCAAGTGTTTATGGTTGAATCAGGCTCTTTAGGGGTTTGGATATATACCTTTCTTGAACGTATTTTAATTCCTACTGGTTTACATCATTTTATTTATGGACCTTTTATTTTTGGCCCAGCAGTTACTGAACATGGCATTCAAGTTGATTGGGCGCAAAATATGCAATATTTCAGTCAAAGCACCCAATCTTTAAAAGAATTATTTCCTGAAGGTGGTTTTGCGTTACATGGTAATAGCAAAGTCTTTGGCTCTATTGGTATAGCACTTGCTCTTTATTTCACTGCAGCACCTAAAAATAGAGCCAAAATTGCAGGTTTACTAATACCTTCTGTATTGACCGCTGTATTTGTAGGAATAACAGAGCCTTTAGAATTCACATTCTTATTTATCTCACCACTATTGTTTGCAATTCATGCCGTGTTAGCCGCCACATTAGCAACGACGCTTTATCATTTTGGGGTTGTTGGAAATATGGGCGGGGGGATCATTGACAATTTTCTTCCTATGAATTGGATCCCTATGTTTCACAACCATTACGGAATGATTATCACGCAAATTGTCATCGGCCTTATTTTTACAATGATTTGGTTTGTGGTGTTTAGAACATTAATTATCAAACTTAATTTAAAAACACCAGGTCGTGAAGACAATGACGAAGAGATAAAGCTTTATAGCAAACAAGATTATAAAAATAAAAAGTCACAAGTTTCAAATAGTTCAAAAACGGAAAAAGAGGACCATAAGCTTGTACTTCCTAAAGGCATTCTCAAAGGCTTAGGGGGAAGTGGAAATATCAAATCCTTAAATAACTGTGCAACACGTTTACGTATTGAAGTGATAGATAACGAAATAGTTGAAACAGATGCCTATTTTAAAGGGCTCGGTGTACATGGTGTGGTGCGTAAAGGTCATGCATTACAAATTATTATCGGGCTACACGTTTCTCAAGTGAGAGACAAGATTGAACAACTTATGAAAGAAGATACACAAAATATCACCTTGTCGGAGGCTATATAATGAAGAAGTTCTCAGTCGTAATTGCAGGTGGCGGTAGTACATTTACACCCGGTATTATTTTGATGCTACTGGAAAATTTAAAACGTTTTCCATTAAGAGCCATCAAATTTTATGACAATGATGCCGAGCGGCAAGAAACTATTGCTAAAGCTTGTGAAATCATTCTTACTGAAAAAGCACCTGAAATTGAGTTTTGCTATACCACAGATCCTAAAACTGCTTTTACAGATGTTGATTTTGTTATGGCACATATCCGTGTTGGTAAATATCCAATGCGTGAAAAAGATGAAAAAATTCCTTTACGCCATGGTGTATTAGGGCAAGAAACTTGTGGGCCTGGTGGTATTGCTTATGGTATGCGTTCTATTGGTGGCGTATTAGAATTGGTTGACTATATGGAAAAATATTCACCAAATGCATGGATGCTAAATTATTCTAATCCAGCAGCCATTGTCGCTGAAGCCACTCGTCGTTTAAAACCTAATGCGAAGATCTTAAATATTTGTGATATGCCAATTGGCATTGAATCACGTATGGCGCAAATTGCAGGATTAAAATCACGCAAAGAGATGCGGGTTCGTTACTACGGTTTAAATCACTTTGGCTGGTGGACTCAGGTTGAAGATTTGCAGGGCAATGATTTACTGCCTGTTATTCGTAAACATGTTGCCGAACATGGATACATTCCCAAAGTAGCAGGTGAGCCTGTTGAAGCTAGTTGGAATGATACATTCGGTAAAGCAAAAGATGTGTGGGCGTTAGATCCATCAACAATGCCAAATACTTACTTGAAATACTATTTATTCCCAGATTATGTCGTTGAGCATTCAGATCCTCATCATACTCGTGCAAATGAAGTGATGGAGCACAGAGAAAAGAATGTATTTAGCGCTTGTCGTGCTATCACAAGTGCGGGTAAATCATCAGCAGGACATCTCGAGATAGATGAACATGCTTCTTACATTGTGGATCTGGCAACAGCGATTGCGTTTAATACTCAAGAAAGAATGTTACTGATCGTTCCTAATAACGGTTCAATTATTAACTTTGATCCAGAAGCGATGGTTGAGATCCCTTGTATTGTTGGAAGTCATGGGCCAGAGCCTTTAGTCATGGGTAAAATTCCATTATTCCAAAAAGGGATGATGAGCCAGCAAGTTGCAGTTGAAAAATTAGTGGTAGAAGCGTGGATTGAAAAATCATATTTAAAACTTTGGCAGGCGATTACGATGTCTAAAACGGTACCTAGTGCGACGGTTGCAAAAGCGATTTTAGATGATTTAATTGAAGCGAATAAAGACTATTGGCCAGAATTAAAATAGTTGTCAATGGATGTATTCAGTCTTAAAAAATAACCCTGTATCTTTATGAGGTACAGGGTTTTTACTTTATCGATTAAATAAGCAATAAAGTGGATGGATTAAGCTTTATTTTCTGCGGGAGTTTCTACCACAATTTCAACTTCTTCAATTTGAGCCACTTCAGCTTGAGGTTTCGCCTGCAGACCCGCTTCTAGTTCATTTAAACGTTGTTCTAAACGATTAAGTTTTTCACGAGTACGTAATAAGACTTGAGTTTGTACATCAAACTCTTCGCGATTGACTAAATCCAATTTGTTTAATTGGGATTGCAGAACAGTGCGGATTTTTTTATCAATATCATCACCAAAATCTTTAATGCCTTGTGGTAGAACATTTTGGATTTGGCGTGCGACTTGTTCAAGTTTTTTTGGGTCCAACATGGAAAGTCCTCACAAATAAAATAGAAAGCTGAGGCTAAGTGTAATATGAGGACAGAGGGAATAAAACCAGATATCAAGATTATTGTTACTTTTTTATTATAAATAGTTAAATAACCGTATGTCGTAAAATGATTATGTGATGAAACAAAGATTGTCACCGATTGATTATTGCCTCTTATAATTTTAAAGCGTATAGTTTCCCCGTTAATCTCAGGGCGGGGTGAAAGTCCCCACCGGCGGTAGATACCTGAATACTTAGGTAAAGCCCGCGAGCGCTTTGTGTTGCCATAGTCACGCAAAGGTCAGCAGATCCAGTGTAATTCTGGAGCCGACAGTTAAAGTCTGGATGGGAGAGAATAAAATAGCATCAGTAGGATCATTGTATCCGTTCCTGTTGTTTCTGCTTGTGTATTTATTAAGCAGAGATCCACTCCTAAGACTGCCCTGGTTCTGGTAACTTTCATTAATTATTGAGGTTTTTTTACCATGAATCAGACGCTACTTTCCGAATTCGGTAATCCATTTGAACGTGTTGAACTTGCTCTAGAAGCCCTTCGTGCGGGTAAAGGCGTGATGGTGCTCGACGACGAGAACCGTGAAAATGAAGGCGATATGGTTTTTGTCGCAGAAACAATGACCACAGAACAAATGGCGATGTCTATTCGCCATGGTAGTGGTATTGTATGTTTATGTATTACAGAAGAACGTCGTCAGCAACTTGATTTACCTATGATGGTGGAAAATAACACCAGTCATTTTCATACGGCGTTTACAGTAACCATTGAAGCTGCACAAGGTGTTACAACGGGTGTTTCAGCATCTGATCGTTTAACCACAGTACGTGCGGCGGCAGCTGAGAATGCAAAACCAAGTGATTTAAATCGCCCAGGTCACGTATTTCCATTACGAGGACAACCGGGTGGTGTGTTAACGCGCGGTGGACACACTGAAGCGTCGATTGATTTAGCAACATTAGCTGGTTTTAAACCTGTTGCCGTGTTATGCGAATTAACCAATGACGATGGCACAATGGCAAGAGCACCAGAAGTGATTACTTTTGCTAAAAAGCACAATATGCCAGTGTTAACTATTGAAGATTTAGTGGCTTATCGTCTTCGTGAGGAGAAAAAAGCTGGCTGAAATTAACATGTTATAAACGACACTGAAAACACACACACACTTATCTCAAGCCATTTAAGGAAACTTAGGTGGCTTTTTTCATATTTTTTGAATAACTATTTCATACTTCTTTGACTATATTTCAAGTAAGAAGGCAGTATGCTTATGTAATAAGAACACTCGCCATAAGAGGTGGCTATGGAAACAAAAATGATGCCAGCGCTGTTTATTGGGCATGGTAGTCCAATGAATGTATTAGAAAATAATACATATACTCGCCTCTGGTCAAAATTAGGGGAAACGCTTCCTCAGCCTAAAGCGATTTTAGTAATTTCAGCCCATTGGTACACTGATGGAACTTATGTAACGGCAATGTCGCAACCAAAAACAATTCATGATTTTTATGGATTTCCACCAGAATTGTATGCAATAAAATACCCAGCACGCGGCTCGATAGGTTTAGCAGCGCTGATTGAAGATCTTATTGATCCGATTAAATTAAAACTCGATATGGATCAATGGGGATTAGATCATGGTAGTTGGGGAATACTTGAAAAAATGTATCCCAATGCGAATATTCCCGTTGTTCAATTAAGCATTGATGCACATCAATCAGCACAATGGCACTATGAATTGGGACAAAAATTGGTTGAGCTGCGTAAAGAAGGTGTCTTAATTATTGGTAGCGGTAATATCGTTCACAATTTAAGAATGATGGATTGGCAAAATAGTGATGCGACACCTTATCCTTGGGCATTAGCCTTTAATGATGCCGTTGAAAATAGCTTACGAAGCGATAAAGCACCTGAAGCGTTATTTACGATCTTATCAACAGAAGAAGGGCGATTAGCACATCCTACACCCGATCATTTTTTACCTGCGTTATATCTATTAGGTTTAAAACAAGAGGGTGAAAAAGTAACGTTGCTAAATAATGATATTGTGAATAAATCATTAAGCATGATGACGTTTCAAATTGGATAAGATTACTCGATAAACTAATTTATAAATCTAAAGGTCAAATTCGCTTTTTATGTAATTTGGCCTTTTTTA
>NZ_MIIZ01000612.1:0-6362 GCF_001743005.1 Shigella sp. FC1967
CATTATTATACAGAGAGCCTTCCACCTTATTTACATTCTTATTTCTTATTTCTTATTTATTTACATGGTAATTTATATTAACAATATATTATAAATTATATAATATTAATTATAATAAATAGACTCTTTTAATAAAACAACCGTATTTAAATTAATGTACTCTTTTTTATTTCATTAAAAATAGACTCATTATTATAATCCTCTCGTTTAATAATACATTCTTATTATTTTAATTATGGGATATAACTAATGAAAACGAAATTACTATCTGCTTTATTTATAAGTGGCTTATTGGCGACCTCTTCTGTTTATGCTCAAAATGATTTTACATTAGATAAAACCACACTTTCAGCAGGTTATGCACAAGTCAAAATGGCTGGTCAAAATCCAATGCATGGCGGTGTTTTTTCTATTCGCCAAGAAGTCAATTCACAATTTGGTCTTTTAGTCACAACGACTTACGCCCAAAATGAATATGATCTAAATAAATCGATTAATACTTTCTTTAAAGACGTCAATGCACGTTATTACTCTGTTATGGCGGGCCCCACAGTACGTTTAAATGATTTTATTAGTGTTTATGGCACGGCAGGGATGAGCCAAATTCAATTTAAAATCTGAACATTCTGAATTAAAAAAAAGTAAAAGAAAAATAGCATTTAGTTGGGGCGCAGGTTTAATCATTAATCCAGCAGAAATGGTTTCTATTTCTCTCGGATATGAAAATAGCCGTTTTAAATTTAAAAACACCGATGACCGAATTATTTTAGATGGTTTTATTGCTAATATCGGTTATCGTTTTTAATTAAAAATAAGCACATATTATAAAATAATATGTGCTTCCAAAAATAAAATACCTCTGTCTAATTTAAAACAGAGGCAAAATAACTCAAAAAGACCCACACTAGGGAATAAACACAGACACCGATTATCTAAAAATCCACTACATTAAATCTTGATACGTGCCTAGCCGATAACCTCGTTCCAAAATGGCCTGTTTTAATGCGCTATCGGTTAAGACTTCAAGTTCTGTTAGACGCTGAAAACAATAACCACTTGCACGCAATGGGTTATCAACAAAAGCAGGGTGTGTCATCACTTCAATAGAATGCTCATGCCGCGCTTTCGATTCATCAAGTACCTTTAAAAACAGTGCTTGAGTGATTTCATCACCATAAAATTGACTATCAAAACCATCACTACTTATTACACTTTGAGTATCAATCCCCTCTTTGTGTGCGAGTCGTCTATCAACCCGCATTGGTAGCGATTTTTCTTTGGCAAACTCCGCCACAATAGGAAAAATTTGTTTAAACATATGCACATGATGGTGACTATCAATATGGTCTGGTTCACAACCAAAGATCTCAATAAAACGCTGATATTGTGCTTTAAGCTCAACACGAATTTCATCAAGTGGCAAATTGCCCTCTTCTGCCATTTGCCATACCCATTTCCCTAAGACACCTTCACGCGTTAAAGAAGGTAAAGGAGACAGTGGTTTACCCATCGTCAACGTAAAATGAAGCCCAACGCCTAATCCGGGCAAATCATGACGTAATTGTGCGGCATGTTTAATTCCTTCAGCATTGACAAGTGCTGTTGTTGAGCTAACCACCCCATAACGAAAACACTCTGCAATACCGTAGTTTTGCCCTTTACTTAGCCCAAAATCATCCGCATTCACAATTAATAAACCCGCCATTCTGTCTCCTTATTACTTATTTTTATCTGCTGACGATTAATGAGAGGCTTTTTCTAACTCTGTAATTGCTTTAGCAAAATTAGGTAGATGTGCTTTATGCGCTAATAACATCTCTCGTGTAAGGACTTCTGCATCTTTATCTGAAAGTACTAACGGTGTTAAATTCATCGCTAATAAAGCATCATTTAATTCACCACTGATAGCCGCTTTGCTGGCCGCGATCTCAAAGGCTTTGATGGTATGAATTAATCCCATCACTTTTTCATCAAAATGCGTTAAACGTGGATGAGGTTTAGCGCCATCACGTCCTAAAATAGCAGTCACCTCAATTGACCAATCTGCTGGAATATTATCAATATGGCCATGATGAGGAATATTCACATAATGCTCAGCATGTTTATCATTATAAATAGCATTTATCACTTCGCACGCCGCATCAGAGTAATAAGCACCGCCACGTAATTCCAACTCTTTCGGTTTGATATTTAAATCAGGATCTTTATACAACTCAAACAGTTGCTTTTCGACTTTTTGTACGACTTTAGCGCGAGCGCCCCCTTTATAGTATTCACCCATTTCAATCGCTAACATCTCTTTTTGCTTGAAGTAATACAGTAAATAAGAGCATGGCAGCATATTAAGAGAGCGGATCAACCCTTCACTAAAAGGTAAGTCAAAAATATTTTTTACAGAGCCCGCGGTTAAGGTTCCTGAAGCCACACCGTCCAATAATTCAGGAAAACGGGATTGACCATTAACAATAACGTCTTTAATAAACACCATGTGATTTAAACCAAATAAATCAATAGAGAGTTCATCTTTATCCGTTAACTTCAAAACATCGGTAATAAACATTTTCATACCGATTGGGATATTACAAACCCCAATAAATTTCTTAAAATTGGTATGACGATAAACGGCTTCTGTTACCATTCCTGCTGGATTCGTAAAGTTGATGATCCACGCATTAGGGCAAATTTCTTCAACATCCTTAATAATATCGAAAATAACAGGGATAGTGCGTAAACCCTTAAATAGCCCCCCAGCACCATTAGTCTCTTGCCCTAAATAGCCATGACTTAAAGGAATAGATTCATCAAGCTCTCTTGCTTTCAATTGACCAACACGCAATTGTGTTGTGACAAAATCAGCCTCTTTTAATGCTTCACGGCGATTAAGGGTTTTATAAAGGGTTAAAGGAATACCTGCCTTTTTTACCATGCGCTGACAAAGCGCAAAAATAATATCAAGCTTCTCTTTTCCTTCTTCAATATCCACTAGCCATAATTCAGTGATCGGTAGTTCATGATAGCGCTTAATAAAACCTTCTAATAATTCAGGCGTATAACTGCTTCCACCACCAATGGTAACAACTTTTAATTTATGACTCATAAAATACTCCCATACAGCATAATAGTGCTGTTATTTGTGTATTAATGGCGAAATTAAGGCGTAAAGAACCATGAAGAAAATAAGCTTATTTTCTTCATGGTTCTTTACGCCTTAATTTCGCCATTAATACACAAATAACAGCACTATTATGCTGTATGGGAGTATTTTATGAGTCATAAATTAAAAGTTGTTACCATTGGTGGTGGAAGCAGTTATACGCCTGAATTATTAGAAGGTTTTATTAAGCGCTATCATGAACTACCGATCACTGAATTATGGCTAGTGGATATTGAAGAAGGAAAAGAGAAGCTTGATATTATTTTTGCGCTTTGTCAGCGCATGGTAAAAAAGGCAGGTATTCCTTTAACCCTTTATAAAACCCTTAATCGCCGTGAAGCATTAAAAGAGGCTGATTTTGTCACAACACAATTGCGTGTTGGTCAATTGAAAGCAAGAGAGCTTGATGAATCTATTCCTTTAAGTCATGGCTATTTAGGGCAAGAGACTAATGGTGCTGGGGGGCTATTTAAGGGTTTACGCACTATCCCTGTTATTTTCGATATTATTAAGGATGTTGAAGAAATTTGCCCTAATGCGTGGATCATCAACTTTACGAATCCAGCAGGAATGGTAACAGAAGCCGTTTATCGTCATACCAATTTTAAGAAATTTATTGGGGTTTGTAATATCCCAATCGGTATGAAAATGTTTATTACCGATGTTTTGAAGTTAACGGATAAAGATGAACTCTCTATTGATTTATTTGGTTTAAATCACATGGTGTTTATTAAAGACGTTATTGTTAATGGTCAATCCCGTTTTCCTGAATTATTGGACGGTGTGGCTTCAGGAACCTTAACCGCGGGCTCTGTAAAAAATATTTTTGACTTACCTTTTAGTGAAGGGTTGATCCGCTCTCTTAATATGCTGCCATGCTCTTATTTACTGTATTACTTCAAGCAAAAAGAGATGTTAGCGATTGAAATGGGTGAATACTATAAAGGGGGCGCTCGCGCTAAAGTCGTACAAAAAGTCGAAAAGCAACTGTTTGAGTTGTATAAAGATCCTGATTTAAATATCAAACCGAAAGAGTTGGAATTACGTGGCGGTGCTTATTACTCTGATGCGGCGTGCGAAGTGATAAATGCTATTTATAATGATAAACATGCTGAGCATTATGTGAATATTCCTCATCATGGCCATATTGATAATATTCCAGCAGATTGGTCAATTGAGGTGACTGCTATTTTAGGACGTGATGGCGCTAAACCTCATCCACGTTTAACGCATTTTGATGAAAAAGTGATGGGATTAATTCATACCATCAAAGCCTTTGAGATCGCGGCCAGCAAAGCGGCTATCAGTGGTGAATTAAATGATGCTTTATTAGCGATGAATTTAACACCGTTAGTACTTTCAGATAAAGATGCAGAAGTCCTTACACGAGAGATGTTATTAGCGCATAAAGCACATCTACCTAATTTTGCTAAAGCAATTACAGAGTTAGAAAAAGCCTCTCATTAATCGTCAGCAGATAAAAATAAGTAATAAGGAGACAGAATGGCGGGTTTATTAATTGTGAATGCGGATGATTTTGGGCTAAGTAAAGGGCAAAACTACGGTATTGCAGAGTGTTTTCGTTATGGGGTGGTTAGCTCAACAACAGCACTTGTCAATGCTGAAGGAATTAAACATGCCGCACAATTACGTCATGATTTGCCCGGATTAGGCGTTGGGCTTCATTTTACGTTGACGATGGGTAAACCACTGTCTCCTTTACCTTCTTTAACGCGTGAAGGTGTCTTAGGGAAATGGGTATGGCAAATGGCAGAAGAGGGCAATTTGCCACTTGATGAAATTCGTGTTGAGCTTAAAGCACAATATCAGCGTTTTATTGAGATCTTTGGTTGTGAACCAGACCATATTGATAGTCACCATCATGTGCATATGTTTAAACAAATTTTTCCTATTGTGGCGGAGTTTGCCAAAGAAAAATCGCTACCAATGCGGGTTGATAGACGACTCGCACACAAAGAGGGGATTGATACTCAAAGTGTAATAAGTAGTGATGGTTTTGATAGTCAATTTTATGGTGATGAAATCACTCAAGCACTGTTTTTAAAGGTACTTGATGAATCGAAAGCGCGGCATGAGCATTCTATTGAAGTGATGACACACCCTGCTTTTGTTGATAACCCATTGCGTGCAAGTGGTTATTGTTTTCAGCGTCTAACAGAACTTGAAGTCTTAACCGATAGCGCATTAAAACAGGCCATTTTGGAACGAGGTTATCGGCTAGGCACGTATCAAGATTTAATGTAGTGGATTTTTAGATAATCGGTGTCTGTGTTTATTCCCTAGTGTGGGTCTTTTTGAGTTATTTTGCCTCTGTTTTAAATTAGACAGAGGTATTTTATTTTTGGAAGCACATATTATTTTATAATATGTGCTTATTTTTAATTAAAAACGATAACCGATATTAGCAATAAAACCATCTAAAATAATTCGGTCATCGGTGTTTTTAAATTTAAAACGGCTATTTTCATATCCGAGAGAAATAGAAACCATTTCTGCTGGATTAATGATTAAACCTGCGCCCCAACTAAATGCTATTTTTCTTTTACTTTTTTTTAATTCAGAATGTTCAGATTTTAAATTGAATTTGGCTCATCCCTGCCGTGCCATAAACACTAATAAAATCATTTAAACGTACTGTGGGGCCCGCCATAACAGAGTAATAACGTGCATTGACGTCTTTAAAGAAAGTATTAATCGATTTATTTAGATCATATTCATTTTGGGCGTAAGTCGTTGTGACTAAAAGACCAAATTGTGAATTGACTTCTTGGCGAATAGAAAAAACACCGCCATGCATTGGATTTTGACCAGCCATTTTGACTTGTGCATAACCTGCTGAAAGTGTGGTTTTATCTAATGTAAAATCATTTTGAGCATAAACAGAAGAGGTCGCCAATAAGCCACTTATAAATAAAGCAGATAGTAATTTCGTTTTCATTAGTTATATCCCATAATTAAAATAATAAGAATGTATTATTAAACGAGAGGATTATAATAATGAGTCTATTTTTAATGAAATAAAAAAGAGTACATTAATTTAAATACGGTTGTTTTATTAAAAGAGTCTATTTATTATAATTAATATTATATAATTTATAATATATTGTTAATATAAATTACCATGTAAATAAATAAGAAATAAGAAATAAGAATGTAAATAAGGTGGAAGGCTCTCTGTATAATAATG
>NZ_MIIZ01000613.1:0-6352 GCF_001743005.1 Shigella sp. FC1967
AGAAACCGCAAGTTCTGGCGCACCGACTGAAAATGCCCCGGGTATTAACGGCGCAGGCTTGTTGTATCAGGGATATGTTGAAACCTCTAACGTTAACGTAGCTGAAGAGCTGGTCAATATGATCCAGACTCAACGTGCTTATGAAATTAACAGTAAAGCGATTTCAACGTCTGATCAGATGTTACAGAAACTTACGCAACTCTAATTTCGTTTGTTCATTAGCCTGACAGGGTTTCCTGTCAGGCGTATTACTAAAAGAGTATCGAAGATGGATACAAAGGTCATTACTGACAATTCTGGGGCAAGAAAGCTTAGTGTCAGATGGCGTCGTCATCAACGTTTAGGTACCGCCCTGTTGGTACTGATACTGGCGGGATGCGCTCATATACCTAAAAAACCGTTGGTAGAAGGCAACACAACGGCAGTTCCAACGGCACCAACAGCACCTGCACCTAATGGCTCTATTTTTCAGTCAGCTCAGCCTGTTTATTTTGGCTATCAACCTCTATTTGAAGACAGACGTCCTCGAAATATTGGTGACACGCTAACGATTACATTGCAAGAAAACGTGAGTGCAAGCAAAAACTCATCCGCAAATGCGAGCCGTAATGGTAAAGCTGGATTCCTTGCTTCAATCACACCAAGATTTTTGGAAGGATTGTTTGGTAATAGCCGTGCTGATATGGGTATGGAAGGCAACAGTGACTTTGGCGGTAAAGGTGGCGCAAATGCGAACAATACCTTTAAAGGCACCATTACGGTTACCGTCGATCAGCTTCTTGCTAATGGAAATCTGCACGTTATCGGTGAAAAGCAAATTGCTATCAATCAAGGTACTGAATTTATCCGTTTCTCAGGTGTTGTGAACCCAAGGACAATCAGTGGTGCTAATACCGTAAATTCAACCCAAGTTGCTGATGCTCGTATTGAATATATCGGAGACGGTTATATCAACGAAGCGCAGTCTATGGGATGGCTACAACGCTTCTTCTTAAATGTATCACCTTTTTAATGAGTAGGGTCCAGATGAAAAAAATAGCGATGAGCCTTTTCTTTATCGTGATGACATGTGTCGGTTTTTCCGCTCATGCCGAACGGATCAGAGATCTCACCTCTGTTGAAGGGGTAAGAGAAAATGCGCTGATTGGTTATGGTTTGGTCGTGGGATTAGATGGAACGGGTGACCAAACAATGCAAACCCCGTTTACCACGCAAAGTCTGAATAACATGCTCTCACAATTGGGGATCACCGTACCACCTGGCACCAATATGCAATTGAAAAACGTTGCGGCGGTAATGGTCACTGCAAAATTACCGCCTTTTGGTCGTACAGGGCAATCAATCGACGTTGTGGTTTCATCCTTAGGTAATGCAAAAAGCTTACGTGGTGGTACGTTGCTGATGACACCATTAAAAGGTGTTGATAATCAGATTTATGCTTTAGCACAAGGCAATATTGTTGTCGGAGGATCAGGAGCATCTGCGGGAGGGAATAGCGTTAAAGTGAACCAATTGGCGGGAGGACGTATTAGCAGTGGCGCTATCATTGAACGTGAACTGCCTTCGCAATTTGGTCAAACAGGTTTGCTGAACCTACAACTGAATGAAGAAAACTTCACATTGGCGCAACATATCTCGGATACCGTTAATAAATTACGCGGTGTGGGAACGGCTATTCCATTAGATGCCCGTACAGTTCAATTACGTGTTCCTATTGGTAAAAGTGAACAAGTACGTTTCTTGGCTGAAGTTCAAAACCTTGAAATTAAGCGTGTTGTTGCAGATGCAAAAGTGATCATTAATGCAAGAACCGGTTCTGTTGTGATGAATCGTGATGTGACATTAGGAAGCTGTGCTATTGCTCAAGGCAACCTTTCCGTTACGGTTGATAGCCAAGTCAATGTCAGCCAACCTAATACTCCGTTTGCGGGAGGGAGCACGGTTGTAACACGTAATACTAGCGTGAATATGAGTGAACAAGGTGGTTCATTACAGCAAGTGAATGCAAGCGCAAGCTTAAACGAAGTGATCCGCACATTAAATGCATTGGGTGCAACACCAACAGATTTAATGTCAATTTTGCAAGCAATGGAAAGCGCGGGTTGCTTACGTGCGAGATTGGAGATTATCTGATGAAAGATTTATCTCTGCTTTCTTCAATGCCGACGATGTCATCGCCAGCATATGATAGTAATGCATTGAATAAACTTAAATATCAGGTTGGACAAAATGCTGATCAGCAAGGGCTGCGTCAAGTGGCGCAGCAACTTGAAGGTGTTTTCGTTCAAATGATGTTAAAAAGCATGCGTGATGCTATTCCTCAAGAAAGCATGTTCAACTCAGAAAGTACCAAGATGTACACCTCTCTTTATGATCAACAAATTGCTCAAGACTTATCACAAAAAGGCTTGGGCTTTGCTGACATGATAGAAAAACAACTTTCTGCCAAAGTGACGATGGAACCAAGCGAAATGGCGGGCAAAACACCGATGCCATTAGATGGTAGCGATATTTTCCAATCCATACCAACGCAAGCATTGGGACAAATTTATCGTGCGATGCAGCCTTATCAAAATGCCGTTGAAAGTACGATAGGTAAGCTTAAGGGGTTATCTGAAAGCAGTGCTTCTTTTGCATCAAAACTGTTAGGACCTGCAAAACAAGCCACAGAAGGTACGGGTGTACACCATCTTTTAGTTGTTGCTCAGGCTGCACTTGAATCAGGCTGGGGTAAGCGTGAAATTCTAACCGGTGATGGTAAACCGAGTTATAACCTGTTCGGTATTAAAGCAGGAAGTCGCTGGAAAGGGCCTGTCACGAATATCATGACAACGGAAGTGATCAATGGGAAATCGATAAAAATGCGTGATAATTTCCGTGTTTATGGCTCCTATGTTGAAGCGATCCAAGATTACCTCAGATTGATCACTGAAAGTCCTCGTTACGCCAAAGTACCTCAAGCTCAAACACCTGAACAAGCGGCTTACCGTATTCAGGAAGCCGGCTATGCCACCGACCCAGGTTATGCGAAAAAACTGGTTTCAATTATTGGTCAATTAAAAGGATCAGGGGAGCAAGTTGCCAAAACTTACACCCACGATTTAAGCGATCTATTTTAATCATTTTCCCCTCAAGTTTAGAGGGGAAGAACCGATAATAAAGACCAGAGCATCCATTTAACTTGCCAGCTATGCTCCGTGCATACGGGTGATGACTAAACGTAAAAGGATAGACAAATGTCCAACAGTTTAATTAATACAGCGATGAGCGGACTTAATGCGGCACAAGCTGCGATGAGCACTGTGAGTAATAATATCGCTAACCAAAATGTAAAATGGTACAACCGTCAAATGACTGTTTTTAATGAAAACAGTGGCACTATGACCGGTAATGGTTATATCGGTAATGGTGTTAATGTTAGCCGAATTCATCGTGAGTATAATGAATTCCTTGCTGGTCAAATGAACCGAGCAACGTCAAAACAATTTGCCTTAAACAGTTATACCAAAAATATCTCACAAATTAATGATTTATTAGCCGATAAAGGTAATGACGTTTCTAGTGCGATTGATGAATTTTTCACGAGCTTACCTAATGTTACGAATAATGCAGAAGATAATCCTGCGCGTACAACGGTTATTGGTAAAGCAGAAGCCATGGTCAATATGTTTGCTAAAGCAGACCAATCGCTACGTGATTTAGAAAAAGATATTAATAGTCAGGTGACAAACACCTCTAAAAATATCAATGAATATACAAAGCAAATCGCAAAATTAAATAACGAAATTAGCCGTTCTAAAGGCTTTAATGGCGCTGATCCTAACGATTTATTAGATCAACGTGACCGTTTAGTTCAAGAATTAAACACACTGGTTGATGTACAAGTGACGCAACAAGATGGTGGTTTTGTTAACGTCACATTTGCAAATGGTTTGCCATTAGTCTCGGGTACGCGCGCCTATGAAGTTTCTGCTATTCCATCAAACAAAAACAGTGAACGTCTTGTTATCGGTTATAGCAATGGTATTGATGAAGTACGCGAAGTAGATGCAAAACGCATTAAAGGTGGCGAACTGGGTGGTGCTTATCGTAGCCGTGAAGAAGTGTTAGATCCAAGTCGTAATCAATTAAACCAATTAGCGTTAGTGCTGGGTGATCAATTTAATAAACAGCATGAGCAAGGTTTTGATTTAAATGGCGATAAAGGTAAAGAGTTCTTCAACCTTGGCGGTGCTCACGTCATGCCTAATGGTAAAAATAAAGGTGACGCAACCTTTGATGTGAAATATACCGATACTAAAGCAGTGAAAGCGGCTGACTATACCGTTAAATATGACGGCACCAATTGGAATGTAACGGTAGAGCCAGGTGGTCGTAAAGTTGCCGCCACATTTGATGCGACAAAGAAAGAGCTGACCTTTGAAGGGATGAATATTAAAGTCGATGGCACAGCACAAAAAGACGATTCTCTCATTGTTCAATCTGTGGGTAATGTGATTGCGGGTATGTCAGTTGCGGTAACAGATCCTAGTGAGATTGCGGCGGCTGGCTCTAAAGATACGGGGCCTAGTGATAACGAAAACATGAAAAAACTGTTTGAGTTACCTGACCAAAAAATTATTGATGGAAAAACAACGATTGCTGGTGGCTATGGTTCACTGATCAGTATGGTCGGTAATAAAGTGAATACCGCACAAGTTGATTTTGATGCACAGGCATCAATCACGAAAAGTATTCAGTCACAACAACAATCTGTTTCTGGTGTGAACTTGGATGAAGAGTACGGTGAAATGTATCGTATTCAAGAATATTACATGGCAAATGCGAAAGTGATTCAAACTGCAAACAGTATGTTTGATGCGATTATGCAAGTTTTCTAAGTAACCCTTCATCAGAATAAGGAATAACACGGTGCGTTTAAGTTCAAATCAAATTTTTAGTCAGCGAGTGGACAATATCACCAGTTCGCAAAGCAAATGGATGACTGAAGGAAACAAAATCTCCAGTGGTCGTCGTGTTGAGAAACCCTCAGATGATCCGATGGCAGCTTCTCAAGCCGTGATGGTGAAACAATCTGAATCACGTAACCAACAGTATGCGACAGCGCGTGGATTTGCAAAAAACAGTATGTCTTTGCAAATGAGCTTAGCAAGCCAAATGGTGAATATTACAACCAAAATTCAAGAAACACTGATTGCTGCGGGTAATGATGCCACGCTAAGTGATGAAGATCGTTCCTCTTTAGCAGATCAATTACAGGGTTTAAAAGATCAGCTAGTGGGTATTGGTAACACAAAAGATGGGGTTGGCCGTTATATTTTTGCCGGTTTCCAATCAGATAAACCCCCTTTTGTAGCAGATGCAACTGGCAAAATCACCTATCAAGGTGGTGATAAGCAAATTACCCAAAAAGTAGATAGTAATATTGAAATGGTCACTAACTTCACTGGGATTGAAACATTACAATCATCAGGGAGTAAAGGAACAGCACCTGATATTTTTGAAGCATTAGATAGTGCTATTACTGCATTACGCGAACCATTAACAGGTAAACCTCAAGCTGATCGTGAAGCTGCATTAGCGAAAATTGATACGGCAAACAGGGTTAACCGCGCAACATTAAATAATATTTCTAGTGTTGAAGCGAAGTTAGGTTTACAACTTCAAGAACTTGATAATTTAGATGATTTAGGTGCGGACACATCATTAAGAAATGCAAAACGTTTAAGCGAATTGCGCGACTTAGATTGGACACAAGCAATTTCAGATTATTACCAAGAAGAGTCTGTATTACAGGCTTCTTATAAAGTCTTTAACGACATGAAAGATATGTCGATGTTCAAAATGTATCGCTAATATTTCAATATTATTTTAAGTCTTTTTTTGATATCCCCCCTGATATTTTATTTATCAGGGGTTTTTTTTATTGTTTTATTGGATAAAACAGGTAAACTATTTTTCCTATATTAGGCATCATGTACATGAAAGGTTCTGTGGTTTAAATAATATCGCCAGTAGCAGTATTAATAATTGCACATTCACGAGTATTGGGTTGTAAATTTGATTTTATATCTTTTTGTATAGTAATAAATATGTACGATTAGATTAAAAGTGGATTAATTATTAATGAGTAAATAGAAAATAAATTAGAATGTTAAATGGCAAACAACAAAGGATTTTTATCTATGAATGGAAAACAATTCGATATCCCAATTACAATTAATCATAAAGACGCTATCGCTGAATTACGATTGACAACCTCTCCTGAAAGAAAATGTAAAATTACTGTCGATATTGAAGGCCATCACTATGGTGAATTTTCAGCAACAGATTATTTTGCCTGTTTAGATGC
>NZ_MIIZ01000614.1:0-6338 GCF_001743005.1 Shigella sp. FC1967
TGATGCAACCACCGCCCGACCTACTGACACCGCTATCAGAAATTATTGGTTACTCAGAGAGCGAATTGCAGAGTCAGAGCAAGTGATTAAAGGGTTGCAGGATTACATAAGACAGGAGTGTTTACAGTGAAGTGGCTGATGTTTTTTATACCGCATTACACTACTGAAGATGTCGTGTTTGATGAAAATGAAGACGAGATTTATCCAGTGTGTTGCCTAGATGACGTAAGAGAAGGGGAGCAATTCCCATGGGTAGGAACAATGCGCTCACTTAGCTTTATGAACTTTGGTTATTTCCCCAAACTTATGGGCGAGCTACGACCATTCAAAAAATAACCCTGTGAGTTTGGGCTCCCACAGGGCTTTCACTAGTATGTTTGAAAACAATAGATTACCAATATTCAGTAAGCCAATCTGTTAATAATCAACGTAAGTTTTTAGGTTTTTAATAATAAAAAGCGCCCCAATAGGAGCGCAAAGTAAAACACATAGAATGTATTAGATATCAACACTGGGTTGATGGGAATTTAAGTATATACACTTTAATTCAAGAAAAACAAATGCAAGTTGCAAAAAAAAAAGATCCAAATCACAACACACATGTAACGATATTAATAAAGGTATTTTTATTAAGCAATTCCAACAAGTTAAGCGTCGCATTGTCGCAGTTTCATATGTTAGCTATGACCTGTTTTATTCTCGGCAGGTAGCGCATAGTGAGAATCAAAAACAATGAATCCACTCAGTTCTAGTACGAGTAGCAACGTCAGCTATGAGAGAAGAAACGGCGTGACTATGGAGAGACATAATTAATTCTACAAACGTCATTCATTGAGTGGCGTTGATAGAGTTTATTTAGATAGCCATCAGTTAATAACTGGTGGTTTTTTATTGGAGAACATTATGTCAGATGATCAGATTAACTATGATGCGATAGGTCGTGATGTGTATCTATCCAGAAGAATACATTCTTTAATTAAAATCAGACAATGTGAGTTAAAACATATTTCCGTTTTAATAAATGAATATTGGGATCCTTACAGCGATCAACGTAATGAATACATGCTCTTTGATTGTAATGAAGTTCCAGCGTTAATTGAATCAATTCAATATATCGATAATCAACTTAAAGAATTGCTTCCAGAGCAGAATAAGTGGGCCAAGATTGCAGGTGGTGAACCTATTGTTATTGAGGGATTAAACGATGTCAGATAACAGTATTCAATTAAAAGTCTCAGTAGATACAAGTGACTTAGATAAGTTAGAAGAACAACTCAATCGTATTAAGCAACTAATGCAAGATGTAGGTGTGAAGCCTAAATCAATCCCACCGTTTTTCTTTCAGTCTTCTGGTGAATTCTTTATTAAAGATGCCTTTATTAATTCTGCTGAATTCAAAGGTGTGCTTGTCAGTAATAAGTCAGAGCATGACATCAATGCTCAGCTAGCAGATTTACGTATGCGAGCTGATCGACAAGATGCAAGTATCACTGAGTTGATGCAGGCGCGAGAAATTGAACGTCATGCGTGGGCTAAACTTACGAACGAGCTAAATAACAGAACGTGGTGTAGTCAGAGATAAAAAATGAAAAAACGCAATGTCTATGGTGGTCGATGGGCAAAGGTGCGATTAGCTTTTCTTAATGAGCATCCACTCTGTGTTATGTGCAAAGAGCAAGGCCGTATTACCGCAGCAACTGTTGTTGACCATATTATTCCGCATCGACTTAGAGATGCAATCCAATCTGGTGATAAGGTCCTTATCACAAAAGCACAAGCCCTATTCTGGGATAAGAAGAACTTTCAGAGCTTATGTGACCTTCACCACAACTCAACAAAACAGCGAATGGAAAAGAGTGGCAAGGTTGTTGGCTGTAATGCTGATGGCATTCCTCTTGATCCTAATTCTCATTGGAATAAATAAGTAATAACGATTGTAATTATAATGGTGGGGGAGGATGAAAAGTTCAAATCCTTTTGTTTTGATTACCTAGCCCCGTCATTTGTGTGCACAACCGCGAAATGAAAAGTTTTTTTCTGGGAGGTTCCGATGGCAGGACGACGCCCGAAACCGACCCACTTGAAAGTGGTCACCGGTAATCCGGGGAAAAGAAAACTTAACGATAAAGAACCACAACCTAAACGTGAAATTCCAAGCCCACCTGAACATTTGACGGACTGGGGAAAAATGGCATGGGTAAAGTTAACGCTATTGTTGGATGGGATGGGCGTTCTGACTATTGCTGACGTATTTGCGTTAGAAAGGCTGTGTGATATTTATACCGATATTCTTCAGTTACGAGACACTATTGCCATTGAAGGTCGGACATATACAACAAAAACCCAATTAGGGGATTTTTTAATTAAAGCGAATCCTGCAGTGGCCATGCTGGCTGATGCGGATCGACGTTTTAAAAGTTATTTAGTCGAGTTTGGTTTAACACCAGCATCTCGCTCAAAGGTGAAAGTAGATGGTGGAGAAGAAGAGGAAGACCCACTCAACCAATACTTCGGTTGATCCTGCAACTCAATACGCTCAAGACGTTAATAGTGGAAAGATACTGGCTGGCCCTGATATCAGAAATTCTTGTGCAAGGCATCTCAAAGATCTAAACGAAGCTAAAAAGCGCGGTTTAGTATGGGATGTTGATGCTGTACAGCGAGCCATTGGTTTTTTTGCAAAAGTCTTGAAGCTTAACGGTGGTGAGCATGAAGGAAAGCCATTTATTTTATTGCCTTGGCAATGTTTTGTTGTTGGCTCCATCTTCGGGTGGAAAATGGAAGATGGTACACGTCGATTTCGCATGGCGTATGTTGAGTCAGGAAAAGGCTCAGGCAAGTCTCCATTAGCTGGTGGTGTTGGTCTTTATTGCTTAGTCGCTGATGGTGAGCCTCGTGCTGAAGTTTATGCAGCTGCAACAAAGAAAGACCAAGCCATGATCTTGTTTCGTGATGCAGTGGCAATGGTTGATCAGTCACCTGCGCTTAGTCAGCGTATCACTAAATCAGGCGGTGCTGGCAAAGAGTGGAATTTGGCTTTTTTAAAGACAGGCTCATTCTTTAGGCCAATTAGTTCTGATGATGGGCAATCAGGCCCTCGACCACACTGCGCCCTTATCGACGAAATTCATGAGCATCGAAATAACACTGCTGTTGAAATGATGCGTGCGGGTACAAAAGGTAGGCGACAAGCACTGATATTCATGATCACAAACAGTGGCCATGATAAAACCAGCGTGTGTTATGACTACCATGAATACGGACGAAAAGTTGCTGAAAGCACCATTGAAGATGACAGTTTCTTTTCTTATATCTGTTCTCTTGATGAAGGAGACGACCCGTTTAAAGATGAATCGTGTTGGGGAAAAGCAAATCCTTCTCTAGGTTATACCTTCACGGATCGCTATTTACGTGAACAAGTCACACAAGCCCAAGGAATGCCAGCAAAAGAAAGCATTGTTCGTCGTCTTAACTTCTGCCAATGGGTAGATGCAGATAATCCGTGGATCAATGGTGACACTTGGATGAATCGAGAGAAACTCTTTACTTTGGAAGATCTACAAGGTGAAGAATGCTATGGCGGATTAGACTTATCAGGAACACGAGATTTAACTGCACTCGCGCTTTATTTTCCTCGCATCAAACACCTATATGTTGAATTTTGGACACCCAAAGACACTTTATTGGAAAGAGCTAAAACTGACAGGGTTCCTTATGATGCTTGGGTTAAGCAAGGGTTTATTCATACTACACCGGGTAAAGCAGTCAAATATGAATTTGTTGCAGAGCGCCTATCTGAAATAACTCATCATGTTAATTTACTTGCAATTGGGTTTGACCAATATCGCATTAAATATCTCGAGCCTGAATTAGACGAAGCTTCAGTAACAGTACCTCTCATTCCTCATGGGCAGGGATATTACAAAGCTAAGGATTCTGGGCTATGGATGCCTCACTCAATCGAATTATTTGAAGGGCTCATAGATGATGAAAAATTAGTCATTCATGCTAATCCTTGTTTGAGGTGGAATGCAGCTTCTGCCGTTTTAGAGGCAGATCAAAAAGAAAATCGTATTTTTGCTAAAAAGAAAAGTACCGGTCGAATTGATGGAGTCGTGGCCTCTGCAATGGCGATTGGTACTGCTGAAGGTGGAGTTGATGATGATGGAGATATTGAAGGATTCTTTGATGATCCAATTATAGTGGGGATTTAGATGGGCACATTAAAAAAACCAGGGAGAGTGAAGTCCGCCATCCTTAATTGGATGGGCATCCCTATTAGTTTAGCGGACGGTACATTTTGGGGGGGAGTGGTCAGGAAAGAGCAGCAGTGGTAAGACCGTGACGGCTGATAATGCATTACAGCTGTCAGCTGTTTGGTCTTGTGTTCGATTGCTTAGTGAATCCATTTCAACGTTACCGCTTAAAATCTATAAAACAAATATAGATGGCTCTCGTGAACTAGCAAAACAACATCCTGCCTACACTGTGTTGTGCCGAAGACCAAATTCAGAAATGACACCTTCTCGATTTATGTTAATGGTCGTTGCCAGTTTATGCTTAAGAGGAAACGCCTTTATTGAGAAGTTATATATTGGATCTAAATTAGTCTCCCTTAACCCATTACTACCGCAAAATATGGTAGTAAAGCGCTTAGATAATGGACGATTAGAATATACTTACACTGATTCAAAATCAGCCAAGAGAGTTATTCCTGATAAAAATATAATGCATATCAGAGGGTTTGGTATGGATGGTATTTGTGGAATGATCCCTATTCAAGTAGGGAGAGATGTTATTGGCACGGCACTATCAACGGATGAAGCTGCAGGAAAGGTTTTCGAAAATGGGTTACAAACCAGCGGGTTGCTCACGTCAAAAGCAGCATTAAAGCCAGATCAGAGAGAGCGTTTAAGAAAACATTTGACGACTTTTTCTGGCTCAAAAAATGCTGGAAAGGTAATGATACTTGAGGCCGATTTATCTTTTCAAAATGTAACAATGAATCCTGAAACAGCTCAGCTTTTGCAAAGTCGAGGATACAGTATTGAGGAGATTTGCCGTTGGTTTCGGGTTCCTCCCTTTATGGTTGGCCATGCTGATAAGCAAAGTAGTTGGGCATCAAGTGTGGAGGGGATGAATATGCAATTCCTCACTAACACACTTAGACCTCTATTGGTTAATATTGAACAAGAAATCAACCGATGCCTGCTTGATAATGACGACGATTATTATGCTGAATTCTCTGTTGAAGGTCTATTACGGGCTGACAGTGCAGGGCGTTCTGCTTACTATACAACGGCATTACAAAATGGCTGGATGAGTCGAAATGATGTTCGACGGTTAGAGAATTTACCGCCGATTGAGGGTGGTGATATTTACACTGTTCAGCTTAATTTAACGCCACTTGATCAGCTTGGACAAGAAGCTTCTAGCAATGAAGCTGAAAAACTTAAAGCGCAGATCACCAACTGGTTATTCCCTGAAGGCAATCCCGTAGCCCCACACTCTCAAGCCAATCAACCTCACTCTGAGGAGTAAATTTATGAAAAAAAAGTCATTTGCCAGTTGCGCTGGAGGATCGCCCCTGCGCATCGATTAGTTACGAGCTGAAATCCAAAGCACTGGATAAATGGAATAGCAGTATTCGTGCATCAAGTACAGATAACACCATCTCGATATTAGATGTGATTGGTGAAGATTATTGGGGAGAGGGTGTTACTGCAAAACGTATTTCTGCCGCACTTCGCGCCATTGGAAATAATGATGTAGTTGTCAATATTAATAGCCCCGGTGGCGATATGTTTGAAGGGTTAGCCATTTATAACCTACTTCGCTCTCATAGTGGAAAAGTGACCGTCAATATTTTAGGTATTGCTGCTTCAGCTGCGTCCATTATTGCAATGGCTGGCGATGTAGTTCAAATGGGCCGAGGTGCCTTTTTGATGATCCATAACTGTTGGGCTGTCGGTGTGGGTAATCGGCATGACTTTGCAAAATTAGCGACGGATCTCGCCCCTTTTGATATGTCGATGGCAGATATCTATGTGGCACGTAGTGGGCAATCTAATGAAGTCGTAAGTCAGATGATGGACGACGAAACCTATATTGGTGCGAGTGAAGCAATCGAGAAAGGCTTTGCTGATAATTTGCTTACTGCAGATATTGTTGATGATGGTGATGAAAGCCCACAAGCCGCCATTCGTAAATTAGATGCGTTACTTGCTAAGGCGAACACCTCTCGCTCTGAGCGTAGAAAACTTATTAGTGCTTTAACACGAAGTATGCCGAGCGCTACTTCCAATCCTCACGGTACGCCAAGCGCTACCTCTGAAATT
>NZ_MIIZ01000615.1:0-6326 GCF_001743005.1 Shigella sp. FC1967
TAATAGATCGTATAAAATAAAAAATTATCGTTAATATTTTAATTTGGGTAGATTAGCTTATTAATTTACACCAAGTTTTATTACTTTTATCACTTGAATAGTTAATGAACTAATTCCATAATAATGATTATCTTTTTGTGATGTGACTCACATAGTATTTAAATTAGACTACTTTATCCGTTGAATAACTTAATCGTTAAGGAGTAAAGTTGTTGCGTTAGGATTATTCTTAACGAGCTATATTGGCGAGCATTTAAAGTTTACTTTTAATTTAAATGTTTTTTTCGCTACTTTTGAAAATGACCGTAACTAAGTAATACAAGGTAGTGTTACTACGTGTCATGTTCATAAAATGGGGCCTGGAAATTTAATATTACATTTATATTAATTTCCTCGGGATCTTTCATTAGGGAGATCCTCTTTGTTCAATATAATCGGACGGGATGTAAAGAGATGAGTACGGTTGAATTGCTTAAGCATATTTATGACATAAATTTATCGTATTTGCTTTTGGCGCAAAGGTTAATTAACCAAGAAAAGGCTTCCGCAATGTTTCGGCTTGGGATTAGTGACTCTATGGCGGATGCACTGGCAGAGCTTACATTGCCTCAATTGGTTAAGTTGGCTGAAACAAACCAACTAATCTGTAATTTCCGGTTTGAAGACAGCGAAACAATAGAACAACTCACCAAAGAATCTAGAGTGGATGATTTACAACAAATTCATACTGGCATTCTTCTTTCTTCTAACTTGTTTCGTCAGTTATCGGAACAAGAGACTACTGCGACAAAGAAACGGGCATAACAATGAGTGAGAAAAGTATCGTCCGAGAAGCGAAAGATATTCGCTTAGCAATGGAATTAATCACCTTGGGTGCCCGCTTACAAATGCTTGAAAGTGAAACTCAATTAAGTCGGGGGCGTTTAATTAAACTATACAAAGAATTAAGAGGGAGCCCTCCTCCAAAAGGAATGTTGCCATTTTCAACGGACTGGTTTATGACATGGGAACAAAATATCCATTCTTCAATGTTTTATAACGCTTATCGCTTTTTATTAAAAAATGGTGGTTGTGTTGGCGTTGAGGCTGTTGTTAAAGCTTATCGTTTATACTTAGAGCAATGTCCGCCTGTTAAAGATCAAGAACCTATTTTAGCACTAACAAGAGCATGGACATTAGTACGCTTTGTTGAAAGTGGCATGTTGCAACTTTCTGTTTGTACCAAATGTAATGGTTCATTTATTACACACGCACACCAGCCAGCTAGCAATTATGTTTGTAGTCTTTGCCAGCCTCCTTCTCGCGCAATAAAAAAACGTAAACTTTCCGCCAATCCTGCCGATATTAACTTACAACTGTTGGATGGTCTTGAACAGTTTGCAATGTGATTCGAGATTGAAAGTTAAATATCAGGTTATAGAACTTAGTGATCTATAACCTGAACCGTTTCCTCTCCCCCTCCTATCTCTTGCTGCTATGTTCGCCATTCTCTCTATAACGAAATTAGCTAAAGGGATATCGCGTGTTAGTACTCTTAGGATATATCGTGGTTATGAGCGCCGTCATCGGGGGATATCTTCTCGTCGGTGGTAGTTTAGGCGCCTTGTACCAGCCAGCCGAATTTTTAATCATCTTTGGTGCCGGTGTCGGTGCTTTTATTGTAGGTAATAATGGTAGAGCAATTGTATCGACAATGAAGATCCTACCCAAATTACTTCGTAGTACAAATTACAATAAAGCGATGTACATGGATTTAATGGCACTGATGTTTCGTTTATTGTCAAAAGCACGTCAAAACGGAATGTTGGCATTAGAGAGAGATATCGAAAATCCACAACAAAGTGACATTTTTTCCCAATATCCTCGCATTATGAAAGACGTTTATATGCTCAGTTTTATTACTGACTATATGCGTCTGATGGTGACAGGAAATATGAATCCTTATGAAATTGAATCTCTGATGGATGAAGAGATTGCAACTTTTGAGGAAGAGAGCGAAGTACCTGCAACAGGCTTATCAACGATGGGGGATTCACTACCTGCGTTTGGTATTGTTGCTGCAGTTATGGGTGTTGTTAATGCGTTAGGCGCTGCGGATAGACCCGCGGGTGAAATGGGCGTATTAATTGGACATGCAATGGTCGGTACTTTCCTAGGTATTTTATTAGCTTATGGCTTTATTTCGCCATTAGCTTCTAGGATCAGACAGCGCTCTAGTCAGCAAATGAAAATGATGGAGTGCATTAAAACAACATTGTTATCTAGTATGAATGGATATGCGCCACAGATAGCGGTTGAATTTGGACGCAAAACCCTCTTTCTGGCAGACAGACCTTCTTTTATTGAGTTGGAAGAACATGTACGTCAGGTACGGACACCAATGCAGGCAAATCCTGATGCAATGAAAGAAGAGTAATTATGAAGAGTAATTCACAAATCATTCGAGTTAAAAAACGAGGGAGAAAGCAACATAACGCTCACGGTGGTGCATGGAAGATAGCTTATGCTGATTTTATGACCGCAATGATGGCTTTCTTTTTGGTGATGTGGTTACTTTCAATCTCTAGCCCGCAAGAATTAACTCGTGTCGCTGAATATTTTCGTACGCCATTAAAAGTCGCGATTGAAAAAGGGCGATTTAGTGGAGATGCAACCAATCCTATTCCTGGTGGAGGGCGTGATCCTGTCTATAACGAAGGTGATATTTTGCCCAAAGGCCAGGAAGATAAACAGCTTAATGAAAAGCAACAATTCCGCCGATTAAAAGAGAATTTAGAACAAGTCATTTTAAATGATCCTAGATTAAAAGATCTGAAGCCTCATTTACTGATCGACATGATGGATGAAGGTTTGCGTATTCAAATTATCGATAAAGCAAATCGCCCCATGTTTAGAGTAGGTAGTGCCACCGTCGAACCTTATATGAAGGATATTTTGACGACAATTGCCCCTATTTTAAACGACACACCGTACAAAATTAGTTTATCAGGTCATACCGATGACATTCCTTATGCAAGTGGTGCTTTTAAATATAGTAACTGGGAACTATCAACAGATCGCGCAAATGCTTCTCGTCGAGAGCTAATTGGTGCTGGCTTAAGTGAATGGAAAGTGTTGCGTGTTGTGGGTATGGCATCAACAGTTCATTTAGTTAAAGAGGATGGTTTTGCACCGGCTAACCGGCGGATCAGTATTTTGGTCTTAACGAAGCAAGCAGAACAAAAAATTGTACAAGAAAATGAGCGGGTTGTACCGACAGTAACAGAGGCTTCAGAAATTGAACCTCTACTTTCTGGGCAAGAAACCCCACAAGAAAAAGCAGAAAACACACAGACGGGGTCGTCTGTGTCTTCTGCATCTGAGCTTCCCGAATCAAAAAAGGAAAATGTTGAAACAGGAGTTTCTGGGGAAAGTTTGCCATCACAATCGACAAATATTACTACAAAGCAGGGAACCGCTCCCTAATTTGTTAGTAATCGCGTAAAGGTGAATGAGTAACGATGGATATTACTGAGTTTTATCAAACATTTTTTGATGAAGCAGATGAGTTGTTAGCTGATATGGAACAGCATTTGCTGTTACTTGATCCTGCAAATCCAGATCAAGAACAGATGAATGCGATTTTCCGTAGTGCACACTCCATAAAAGGAGGAGCTGCAACATTTGGCTTCGTTAAACTTCAACAGACCACTCATGTGCTTGAAAACTTGCTCGATAGTGCAAGACGTCATGAGATGGCGCTCACCGACGACATTATTAACCTGTTTCTGGAAGCGAAAGATATTATGCAACAGCAATTGGATGCACATAAAAACTCACAAGAACCTGATGAGGAAACATTTAACTATATTTGTGAGAAGTTGCGTCAGCTGGCTCTCGATGTAAAAGAAGAACAATCCGCTCCTCAAGTTGAGGCTATTGCGGGATCTGATGCTTCAGATTCACAGGCCACCGTGGTTGAAACGCCGGTTTTGTCATCTGACACTGAAGGTATGCAAAGTGAAGCCGCAGAACCTATTGAAGTTCCATCGACAATGGCGGCTGATGGACATTATCACCATCATATCATTTTGTCTGATCTTAAAGAGACAGATATTGATTTAATGCTGGATGAATTAAAGCATCTTGGTGAAGTTAGCCAAGTTGAAAAACAGCATCATGGTCTTGAAGCAATATTAAAAACCACGGCAACAGAAGAAGATATCAGCGCTGTACTTTGTTTTGTGATTGAACCTGAACAAATTTCGTTTAAAAAAGTGGTTATCGCAGAAAAAGCACCAGAAAAAAATACAGTTATAGAAGAAAGTACAACATCTACTGATGATGTTCATGTTGAAAGTCACGTTGAACACCCCGCACCGGTACAACAAACGGTTGCTGAAAAAGTGACGCCATCGGCAGCGCCAGCGAAAAGACCTGTTGCCGTGGCTACACCAAAAACAGAATCAAGCAGTATTCGTGTTGCAGTTGAAAAAGTTGACCAATTAATCAACTTAGTGGGTGAACTGGTCATCACACAGTCAATGTTGGCACAGCACAGTGGTAGCCTAGAGCCTGCAATATATAGTGATTTACTAAGTTGTATTGCTCAGTTGCAGCGTAACTCTCGTGATTTGCAAGAATCTGTTATGTCAATTCGTATGATGCCGATGGAATATGTTTTCAGTCGTTTTCCTCGCGTTGTGCGTGATGTTGCCGGTAAAATGAATAAAAAAGTTGAGCTAAATATGATTGGTAGCTCAACAGAACTTGATAAAAGCTTAATTGAAAAAATTATCGATCCTTTAACTCACTTAGTTCGCAACAGTCTTGATCATGGTATTGAAATGCCAGCCGATCGTGTTGCTGTGGGTAAACCGGAAACGGGGCAATTAACGCTGTCTGCGGAACATCAAGGCGGTAATATTTGTATTGAAGTGACTGATGATGGCGCAGGATTAAACCGCGAACGTATTTTGAAAAAAGCGATTTCCTCTGGGCTTGCAGTTTCTGAAAATATGAGTAACGAAGAAATTGCTATGCTGATTTTTGCACCAGGTTTCTCTACTGCAGAAGTCGTCACGGATGTTTCTGGCCGTGGTGTGGGTATGGATGTTGTAAAACGAAATATCCAAGAGATGGGGGGACAAATTCAAATCAGTTTTGAAGTTGGTAAAGGAACTCGTATTCGTATTTTACTTCCACTGACATTAGCAATTTTAGATGGCATGTCTGTTAAAGTTCATGACGAAGTCTTTATTTTACCATTAGGAACGGTAGTGAGTTCTTTACAACCGGAAGAAGATGATATTTATCCATTGGCTGGCGATGAAAAATTATTGCAGGTTAGAGGGGAATATTTACCACTGATTGAGCTGCACCGTACTTTTAATATTGAAGGTGCCCAAACTGATATTACCCAAGCAATTGCGGTTATAGTTCAAAGTGCCGGACGTCGTTATGCTTTATTAGTAGATCAATTAGTTGGTCAGCATCAAGTTGTTGTTAAAAATATAGAAAGCAATTACCGAAAAGTGCCTGGAATATCTGCTGCAACAATTATGGGCGACGGTAGTGTGGCTTTAATTCTTGATGTACCAGAATTGCAACGTTTAAGTCATACACAAATGACAAATAAGAAAAAGAATACAACTGCAAGCGCAGTCATTTAATAGTGAGGATAAAATAAGATTATGGCTTCGGAACATTTCGAGAAATTATCCGGTGAAACTGTTGGACAAGGATTTCTAATTTTTACGCTGGGCGATGAAGAATATGGAATTGATATTTTAAAGGTTCAAGAAATTCGTGGATATGATCAAGTCACGCGTATTGCTAATTCACCTAGCTTTATTAAAGGCGTAACTAATTTACGGGGCGTTATTGTTCCAATAGTTGATCTGCGTATTAAATTTTCACAAGAAAGTGTAACTTATAATGACAATACTGTTGTGATTGTGGTTAACTTATTAAATCGAATTGTGGGAATTGTTGTTGATGGTGTTTCTGATGTTCTTACGTTAAAGCCAGAGCAGATCTGCCCTGCGCCAGAGTTTGCAGTCACAATGTCTACTGAGTATTTAACAGGCTTAGGGACTTTAGACGAAAGAATGCTCATTCTTGTTGATATTGAAAAATTACTCAACAGTGAAGAAATGGAATTAGTTGATAGCGCAACAATTCAAGCTAAATAAGTTTTTTATTTTTTAAAAATAATCTAAATTACTGTTCCGGTAATTTTGCCGGAATAGCTATTTCTAGCTTTTTTTTATTTTATTATAGAGTGCTAAAGCATCAAATTAACATTAAGTGAAATTAAAAGATAAAAAGGAATCCAAATAATTTTA
>NZ_MIIZ01000616.1:0-6277 GCF_001743005.1 Shigella sp. FC1967
AAACGTTTCGGTGGTGAAGCTGTATTAGCAGGTAGCATCATCGTTCGTCAACGTGGTACTAAGTTCCATGCAGGTACTAACGTTGGTTGTGGTCGTGACCATACCCTGTTTGCATTAGCTGACGGAAAAATTAAGTTCGAAGTTAAAGGTCCAAACAACCGTAAATTTATCAGCATCGAAGCTGAATAATTACTGGTCCTTTAAGCACCGAGTCAAAAGCCCTGCAAATCTGTTGCGGGGCTTTTTATATTTAAAAAAAGGCCATCTCTGGGTAATTTCGGCCATCCAGCACGTTAATGGCTACTATACGGAGTAAAATCATGAAATTTGTTGATGAGGCCAAGATCCTAATCGTCGCGGGCGATGGTGGTAACGGCTGTGTAAGCTTTCGTCGCGAAAAATATATCCCTAACGGGGGACCAGACGGTGGTGATGGTGGTGATGGTGGTGATGTCTACATGATTGCAGACGAAAACCTTAACACCTTAATTGATTACCGTTTTACAAAATCTTATCGCGCAGAACGAGGTGAAAATGGTCACAGTCGTGATTGCACCGGTAAGCGTGGTCAAGATATTACTATTAGTGTTCCTGTGGGAACGCGTGTCCGTGATTTAGCAACAAATGAAATCATTGCTGACTTGACTGCTCACGGTCAAAAACAAATGGTTGCTAAAGGCGGCTTCCACGGTTTAGGTAATACGCGTTTTAAATCGTCGGTTAACCGTGCTCCACGTCAACGTACAATGGGTACGCCGGGTGAATCTCGAGAAGTACTATTAGAGCTAATGTTATTAGCTGATGTGGGCATGCTTGGTATGCCAAATGCGGGTAAATCTACATTTATTCGTGCGGTATCAGCAGCAAAACCTAAAGTTGCAGATTATCCATTTACGACGTTAGTACCAAGCTTAGGTGTGGTTCGTATGGATAATCACCAAAGCTTTGTTGTTGCCGATATTCCCGGATTAATCGAAGGCGCCGCTGATGGTGCAGGTCTTGGAATCCAATTCTTAAAACACTTAGAACGTTGCCGAGTACTATTACACTTGATCGATATTGATCCTATTGATGGATCAGATCCAGTGGAAAATGCAAAAATTATTATTGCTGAACTCGAGAAATACAGCGAAAAATTAGCACAAAAACCACGTTGGTTAGTGTTCAATAAAGTCGATCTTCTTGATGCTGAAGAAGCAAAAGAGAAGGCAAAAGCTATTGTTGATGCGCTAGGTTGGGATGAAAACTATTACATGATAGCGGCCATCAACCAAGAAGGTGTCAAAAAGCTTTGCTGGAATATCATGGAATTCTTAAATGTTACTCCGCGTGAGCAAGATATCGTTGCAACAAAAGCAGAGCCAGGAAAAGTTGACTTTATGTGGGATGATTACCACAAAGAACAGCTAGAAAACCCTGATTTTGAAGAAGATGACGACGACGATTGGGATGAAGATGATGATGAAGGTATTGAATTTATCTACCAACGTTAACTCTCAGGCTGATTAAAATAGAAAACGCCTGATTAATCAGCGTTTTTTATATATCGTTTATACTTATTGAGTATAAATCTAGCGGTTATTGTACATATCTTTATACAGATTAGTTTCAAAACGCACTAAATAAGCACGTCCAGCATTACGATTCTTTGTCGGTGGTGAATACGCTGAAACGTATTGTACAAACGCAACTTTCTGCCCATTTGCCGTAGTCATAAAGCCCGCAAGATTGTAGACACCTTTTAATGATCCCGTTTTGGCAGAAACTTTGCCATCAACACCCGCTTCATGAAAACCACCTCGATATTGCAATGTACCGTCATGCCCTGCAAGGGGAAGCATAGTCATAAAGTTTAATTCACTTTCATGTTGTCCAATATATTGAAGGACTTGCATCATGGTTGCAGGTGAAATGAGGTTATGGCGAGAAAGACCTGACCCATCAACCATAACGGTATTTTCTAAATCGATTCCCGCTTTTTGTTTTAAAATAGCGCGAGTTGCTTCTGCGCCAGAACGCCAAGTACCTGCAACGCCATAATACTCACGACCAATGGTTCTAAACACAGTGTCTGCAATCATATTATCAGACTCTTTTAGCATGGTGGTCAGTAAGGTATGTAGCGGTTTTGATTGTGTCTGTGCCAGTACAGTCACAGGTGCTTTTAGTTGAGATCGACGTTTAATATATCCATCAAGTTCAATATTAGCGCGTTGCAACTCTTCTTTTAAAATTGTACCAGCCCAATGAGCACCATCTTGAATAGAAAACATTAAAGGTACTGCATCGTCGCGTTTAGGAATACAACCAGTGATTACATAGGTATTTAAGTCACGAACAGTGACATCTAATTCACAAAAGCGGGTACGAGTTGAGCCTTTCTCATAAGTTTCAACTTCACTTAAAACGGTGACAGGATAGAAAGATGCTTTACGTATTGTGGCAATATCACCCTCTTTGTTGCCACTTTGTAGTAAGACGGAAAAACAGTTCTTATCAACAATGGCTGCACTAGGGGGCGCACTAAAACATTGAGTCAGATCATTCCAAACCCAACCAGGTGCTTTGTCATGGCTTGAAAAAGCAGAAGTATCAATAAGTAAATCACCCTGCACTTTTGTAACACCAGTTTGCTTTAATATGGCAACCATTGCTCTTAATTGCTGGCGAGTTAATGTAGGATCACCCGTAAAACGAAAGATTAAATCACCATTAAGCTGATTGTTTTTTATCTTGCCTTCTGTTTCCATTGTTGTGATGAATTGATAATTTCCACCTAATTGAAGTAATGCAGCAAGTGCAGTCACGACTTTCTGTGTACTTGCTGGAAGTGCTAATTGATCGGCATGATAATTAAGAGTAGGAGAAGCAGCGCCAACGGGTTGAGTTATTAAACCTACTTGTGTTCCTTCAGGAAGAAGGGATGTGTAGTTTTCAACAGGAATTGCTTGGGTTGAAAAACTAATGATACTTAATGTGTAAAGTATCCGTCGAAATGTTGATAGTAAGTGCATAATTTCTCTATCCGTGACTATAGCGTGTAACGTTACAGTATTGATTGCCAGAGGCTAATACTAAAGGGCAATGAGGGCAAAAGTAAACGGCAACAAACAGGATTAACGCATTATCGGAAAAAGTCTGTTTATCTCTTTATAAAGAGAGATAAGGCGTGAAGCGATGCGTCTGTTGTGTTAGATTTAGTTTTAAGTATGGGAGGGGGTAGTTTATGTCCCAATAGCATGAATTGGGAATATCATAGCGTCCCCTCATTCACCGAATATATGTAGAGACAGGCCCAATTTAAGGTTGCCTGTGTCTTTTTTTGTCTTGAGAAGAGTAAATAGATCCTTTTCTCTGTGTTGTTAGTATAAAAAATCAGGATGATACCTATTTTTTATTAGGAATAGTATTGAGGTATTAACACATGAATCAGATCCCTATGACAGTTCTAGGTGCAGAAAAATTACGCGAAGAGCTGGAATATTTAAAAGGTGTTCGTCGTCCCGAGATTATTGCTGCTATCGCTGAAGCTCGTGAACATGGAGACTTAAAAGAAAACGCGGAATATCATGCTGCAAGAGAGCAACAAGGTTTCTGTGAAGGTCGTATACAAGAAATTGAAGCCAAATTATCAAATGCTCAAGTCATTGATGTTACAAAGATGAATAACAATGGCCGCATTATTTTTGGTTCAACAGTTACACTGTTAAATGTTGAAACTGAAGAAGAGCAAACTTACCGTATCGTGGGTGATGATGAAGCGAATATTAAAGAAAATTTAATTTCTGTTAATTCACCGATTGCACGTGGGTTGATTGGTAAAGAGTTAGATGATGTCGTTGTTATCACTACACCGGGCGGACAAGTCGAATACGAAGTTTTAAACGTAGAATATATTTAATTTATAATTTTACGTTTCTATAGAAAACTAGACTGCCATCCTGTGGTAATATAAAAAAGGCCTTAAAAGGCCTTTTTTGCCATAGAGTTAGTTATGGCATTTTTATATAAAGGTACAAGTTTTATTTCGGTAAAATAATCTTACGTGCTTCTGAAGGACGATAAAGAACAAGAATTTTTCCGATAACTTGTACATTCTGTGCACCGCTTTCGCGTACAATCGCTGCCACGATCAAGTTTTTAACATCTCGATCTTCGCCTGCGATTTTGACTTTGATAAGCTCATGGTGTGCCAGAGCGAGTTCAATTTCTGCAAGAACGCCTTCAGTCAACCCGTTGTTACCAATCATAACGACTGGATTCAGGTGATGAGCGAGCCCTTTCAGGTGTTGAATTTGTTTTTTGTTAAGAGTCATCATTAATTTTTGCTTTGTTGGGATTGAAAACGATCTATTCTAACGCCATCTCTCAATTATCACCATAAAATGTCGTTATACGGGGTTAAATGAGTGAAAGAGTAAAAATATTGATAGCTAAGTGTATGATAGTTGGAAAACGCAATGGCCAATAAGAAACGTTCGGCAAGCTCTAGCCGCTGGTTACAAGAACATTTTAGTGATAAATATGTTCAGCAAGCACAGAAAAAAGGGTTTCGCTCTCGTGCTTGGTTTAAACTGGAAGAAATTCAGAAAAGTGACAATATTTTTAAACCAGGTATGACCGTTGTCGATTTAGGGGCTGCTCCTGGAGGGTGGTCTCAATACGTTGTACAGCAGTTAGGAAGTAAAGGTCGAATCATTGCATGTGACCTTTTACCTATGGATCCTATAGTTGGAGTCGATTTCCTTCAAGGCGATTTCCGTGATGAACTTGTGTTGAAGGCATTGCTTGATAGAGTAGGTGAAAACAAAGTCCAGGTTGTCATGTCTGACATGGCTCCAAACATGAGCGGTACACCCGCGGTCGATATTCCTCGATCCATGTATTTAGTAGAATTAGCGCTTGATATGTGTCGTGATGTACTGGCTCCCGGGGGAAGTTTCATTGTCAAAGTGTTTCAGGGAGAAGGCTTTGATGAATACCTGGGGCAAATACGCTCCCTGTTTACGAAAGTAAAAGTTCGTAAACCAGACGCTTCGCGGTCTCGTTCTCGTGAGGTATATATTGTAGCCACAGGGCGTAAACTTTAGTACCCTAAAGCTATTTGTTAACACAGTTGTAATATGAGGTTAATCCCTTGAGTGACATGGCGAAAAACCTGATCCTCTGGCTAGTTATTGCAGTCGTTTTGATGTCATTATTCCAGAGCTTCGGACCCAGCGATTCGAATAGTCGTAAGGTGGATTACTCTACCTTTATCAATGAGTTAACTAATAACCAGTTACGCGAGGTCAGCATAAGTGGTTATGATATTAATGTAACTAAAACAGATAACTCAAAGTACAGCACGTATATGCCTATGCGTGATGATAACCTGCTGACCACTTTAATGAACCGTAATGTAAAAGTAACGGGTGAACCACTTGAAGGCCAAAGTCTTCTGACTCAAATTTTTGTGTCTTGGTTCCCAATGCTATTACTGATTGGTCTTTGGATTTTCTTTATGCGCCAAATGCAAGGTGGTGGCGGTAAAGGTGCGATGTCTTTCGGTAAAAGTAAGGCGCGCATGTTGACAGAAGACCAAATCAAAACAACTTTTGCTGATGTAGCGGGTTGTGATGAAGCGAAAGAAGAAGTAAGTGAATTAGTTGAGTATTTACGTGATCCAGGTCGTTTCCAGAAATTAGGGGGTAAAATCCCTAAAGGTATTCTGATGGTCGGGCCTCCAGGTACAGGTAAAACATTATTAGCAAAAGCCATCGCAGGTGAAGCTAAAGTCCCATTCTTTACTATTTCAGGTTCTGATTTCGTTGAAATGTTCGTCGGGGTGGGGGCTTCTCGTGTTCGGGATATGTTTGAACAAGCTAAAAAAGCAGCACCTTGTATCATCTTTATTGATGAAATCGATGCAGTCGGTCGTCAACGTGGTGCAGGTTTAGGTGGTGGTCATGATGAGCGTGAGCAAACCTTGAACCAAATGCTAGTTGAAATGGATGGTTTCGAAGGTAATGAAGGTATTATCGTTATCGCGGCAACTAACCGTCCAGACGTGTTAGACCCAGCATTACTTCGTCCAGGTCGTTTTGACCGCCAAGTGGTTGTTGGTTTACCTGATGTGCGTGGACGTGAGCAAATCCTTAAAGTCCATATGCGTCGTGTTCCTTTATCACCAGATGTTGATCCAGCAATTTTAGCGCGTGGTACCCCTGGTTTCTCGGGTGCTGACTTAGCTAACTTAGTTAACGAAGCCGCTTTATTTGCTGCGCGTGGTAATAAA
>NZ_MIIZ01000617.1:0-6266 GCF_001743005.1 Shigella sp. FC1967
AAAATGCCCAGGTACAGAAGTTCGTGAAGAATATAAGCGTGGTTTTGGTGTTCCCACTCTGATTGCTGTTCACCCTGAAAATGACGCAAAAGGTGAAGGTATGGCGATTGCCAAAGCATGGGCCGCAGCAACAGGGGGGCATCGTGCCGGTGTTTTAGAGTCTTCTTTCGTCGCTGAAGTTAAATCAGACTTAATGGGTGAGCAAACTATTCTGTGCGGTATGTTACAAGCTGGCTCTCTGTTATGTTACGACAAAATGGTTGCAGATGGTGTTGAACCTGGTTATGCAGGTAAGTTGCTCCAATTTGGTTGGGAAACGATTACAGAAGCACTCAAGCAAGGTGGGATCACCTTGATGATGGATAGATTATCTAACCCTGCGAAAATGCGCGCTTATGCATTATCAGAACAACTGAAAGAGATTATGGCCCCTCTGTTTGCGAAACACATGGATGATATCATTTCAGGTAAATTCTCTGAAACTATGATGGCTGATTGGGCAAATGATGATAAAAACTTGCTGACATGGCGTGAAGAAACGGGAGCAAGTGCATTTGAAAATTACCCTGAATATGAGGGTAAAATCAGTGAACAAGAGTATTTTGATCACGGTGTATTAATGGTTGCAATGGTTAAAGCCGGTGTTGAATTAGCCTTTGATACCATGATTGAAGCAGGCATTTTTGCAGAGTCAGCTTATTATGAATCACTGCATGAGTTGCCATTAATCGCGAATACCATCGCTCGTAAGCGTTTATATGAAATGAATGTGGTTATCTCTGATACTGCAGAATATGGTAACTATTTGTTCTCATTCGCTGTTGTTCCTATGCTGAAAGAGTTTATGACAACATTGCAACCTGGTGATTTAGCGAAGAAAGTTCAAGATAATGGTACCGATAATGCACAATTACGTGATATCAATGACGCTATTCGTCAGCATCCAATTGAAGCTGTAGGTAAAACCTTGCGTGGATATATGACGGATATGAAGAAAATTGCCGTCGCCAACTAACTTTCCGATTTTTCGTCGCTCTTTACGCGATAAGTGCGTTGGCTATGCTCGGTTATCCTAGTCACATACTAATTTTTCGTCGCTCTTTACGCGATAAGTGCGTTGGCTACACTCGGTTACCCAAGTCACATACTAATGTATGCTCCTTGGGATAACCTCCTTTGCCGCCTTCTTCTCACGTAAATAGCTTAGAAAAATAAGCAAAAAATGAAGGTTGTATTTTATTGAAAACCGTATTTCTTAATGAAGTACGGTTTTTTGTTTTTTATCGTTTCAGGAAAATTGAAAGAGAGAATGTATGCTATTGTAACTATCCTTTGTCGCCTTCTTCTCTCGCAAATAGTTTAGAAAAATAAGCAAAAAATGAAGGTTGTATTTTATTGAAAACTGTATTTCTTAATGAAGTACGGTTTTTTATCGTTTCAGGAAAATTGAAAGAGGGAATACTCAAGACTTTGGTTGGTTTCTGCTACAATTATCCCCCGTCATGTTCTTGGTTAATTGAAGTTTGGAAAACGTATGCGATTAAATCCTGGTCAGCAAAAAGCAGTGGAATATGTGTCAGGCCCTTGTTTGGTCTTGGCAGGTGCAGGATCAGGTAAAACACGGGTTATTACCAATAAAATTGCACATCTTATTCGTCAATGCCAATACTCAGCAAAGCAGATCGCGGCAGTTACGTTTACCAATAAAGCTGCGCGTGAAATGAAAGAGCGTGTCGCTCAAACCTTAGGTCGCCAAGAAGCGAAGGGATTGATGATCTCAACGTTCCATACCTTGGGATTAGAAATTATTAAACGTGAATATAAAGCGCTAGGTATTAAAGCGAAATTTTCATTGTTTGATGATCAAGACCAATCGGCATTACTCAAAGAATTAACGGCTGATTTATTAGAAGAAGATAAAGATTTACTTTCTCAGTTAAAAAGCCAAATCTCTAACTGGAAAAATGATCTTCTCACGCCAGAGCAAGTCATAGGAATAGCGAGATCGCAGCAAGATCATACCTTTGCAGAATGTTTTCGACGTTACGAGCAACACCTGCGTAGTTGTAACGTGCTCGACTTTGATGACTTAATTAGCCGACCGACCATGTTATTACGTACGAATGAAGAAGTGAGAGAACGTTGGCAACGACGTATTCGTTATTTGCTGGTGGATGAATATCAGGATACTAATACAAGCCAATATGAATTGGTCAAATGGTTGGTCGGTGAAAGGGCTCGCTTTACGGTTGTTGGTGATGATGACCAATCAATTTATTCATGGCGTGGCGCTCGTCCTCAAAATCTAGTGTTATTACAAAAAGATTTTCCACAACTTAATGTGATTAAGCTGGAACAAAATTATCGCTCTTCTGGACGTATTCTAAAATCAGCGAATATCTTGATTGAAAATAATCCCCATGTTTTTGAAAAACGGTTATTTTCAGAATTAGGTTATGGTGATGAACTGCGGGTTTTAACGGCAAATAATGAAGAGCATGAAGCTGAACGTGTAGCTGGTGAATTAATTGCTCATCACTTTATTAATAAAACTAATTATAAGGATTATGCGATCCTTTATCGTGGTAACCATCAATCCCGTATTTTTGAAAAATACTTGATGCAAAATCGTATTCCTTATCGCATTTCAGGTGAAACTTCTTTTTTCTCACGAGAAGAGATAAAAGATATTTTGGCCTATTTGCGGGTCATTACTAATCCTGATGATGATGCGGCATTTTTACGTATTGTGAATAAACCGCGTCGTGAAATCGGGCCTATGACCATTCAAAAGTTAGGTGAGTGGGCAAAAATTAGAGATAAAAGCTTATACAATGCCTGTTTTGATTTGGGATTAAGTCAAACATTAACAGGTCGAGGATTGAATTCATTACAAGCATTCTCACAATGGATGTCGCGTATAGTACAGAAATCAGAACGAGAGCCACTATTAGCCGTACGTGACTTATTGCATGAAATGGATTATGAAAGTTGGTTATATGAAACCTCAAGTAGTGCGAAAGCCGCAGAAATGAGGATGAAAAATATTAATCAGCTATTTTTATGGATGAGTGAAATGCTTGAAGGTGATGAATTACATGAGCCTATGACGCTTTCTCAAGTCGTTAACCGTTTTACCTTGCGCGATATGATGGAGCGAGGAGAAACAGAAGAAGAGTTAGATCAAGTTCAGTTAATGACTTTGCATGCTTCTAAAGGTCTTGAATTTCCTCATGTGTTTCTCGTTGGAATGGAAGAAGGGATATTGCCACACCAAAGTAGTATTGATGAAGATAATGTAGATGAAGAAAGGCGTCTTGCTTATGTGGGAATTACGCGTGCACAAAAAACACTCACGTTTACATTATGTAAGGAAAGACGTCAATACGGTGAATTAATCAAACCTGAACCAAGCCGTTTTCTTTATGAATTACCTCAAGATGATTTGAATTGGGATACCAATAAAAAGAAAGCATTAAGTGCTGAGGAAAAACAAGAGAAAGGGCAAAAAGGTGTTGCAGGATTAAGAGCTATGTTAGCAAGGCATAAACCTGAATAGAATAAAAGTGGTAGATAAATAAACCCCTTGACATATTGATGTCCAAGGGGTTCTTATTTTTGTATAAGTAAAAAGGCTAACTTATACGAGAGCTATTTTGTTCTTCAATTATTAAAGACCAATGAACATAACTCTGAAGTTGGATCTCTTCTTGGAGATTTTCAGCGCGTAACGGGTGCTCATTAAGCCATTGATATGGCAATGTAATAATGAGTTTTTCATCTTCAGTGCGTAATCGCAATGCTGGGAGAGTATCATCACGGCGACGACTAGCAAAAATGATGGCTAACCGCAGTAAACGCACTAGTTGAGTAGCTTGAGTGATCGGTAAGGCGTTTTGATGATTAAGAGGCGCAAGATCGATGATCCCTGTTTGGTTTTTTAGCAAAGAAGCCAATAAACGTCGTTGTGCAGGTGTGTATCCTGGTAAATCAAGATGAGAGATCAGATAGCTCGCATGTGAAGGGGCTTGGCGGAAATCGACACTTAGGCCGATTTCATGTAATGCGCAGGCACTATTAAGCAACTCACGGCAACGATTATCTAACTGCCAATTCTTGCTGACTTGGATAAAAAAGTGTTCTGCAAGTTGTTGAACTCGGTGTGCTTGCTCAATATCAATCTGAAATCGACGCTGAATATTACGAAGAGTACGTTGGCGGATGTCCTGCTCAATAGGAAGATGTAACATTCCATAGACTAAGCCTTCTCGTAATGCACCGCCTGCTAAAATCATATTGTCGATATGTAATGTTTCAAATATAGCGATTAAGATGGCAAGCCCACTCGGAAACACTAAGGCCCGTTCAAAAGTCAGCCCTTCAATTTCCAATTCTTCCAGTTTTCCACATTCAATGGCTTTGTGCTTGAGCCGTTCAAGCTTAGGTAAGGTGATTAATTCATCCATACCTTGAGCTATCATGATTTCTTGCAACGCTTGTACAGTACCAGAGGCGCCCACACACACTTGCCAGCCTTGTTCAATTAATTTATCCGCCACGGGGGCGAGTATCGCTTTAGCTGCTTCTTGTGCTTTCGCAAAATTTTCTTGAGTTAAAGAGCGATCAGTAAAATAACGCTCTAACCAAGTGACACAGCCCATACTTAAGCTCATTAATTGTGTCGTTTTAGCGCCTGTACCAGTAACCAGTTCGGTGCTGCCTCCACCGATATCGACGACTAAACGTTGTTCTGCACCACCAGTGGTATGTGCAACGCCACGATAGATAAGGCGTGCTTCTTCCTCACCACTAATAACATGAACAGTATTGCCTAATATTTCAGACGCTTTTGCGACAAAAATATCTGCATTTTTAGCAATACGTAATGTGGCTGTTGCGACGACTCTGATTTGTTCAGCCGGAATATCACGTAGATATTCAGAAAAAAGTCGTAAACATTGCCAACCGCGTTCCATTGCCTGCTCTGACAATTCATTTTCACTGTTTAGGCCAGCTGCGAGTCGAACTTTACGTTTCACGCGGGAAAGGACTTGTATAGAGCCCGCGATTTCTCGAACGACTAACATATGAAAACTGTTAGAACCTAAATCAATAGCAGCATAAAGTGATGAGGATTTCAGCATAATTTATGGATGACTCGGGCGTTTATTTCGGTTGTTACGGTGAGTATTATTTCCTCTATTATTTCGCACTGACGCATTATTGCGACGAGGCTGACCTTGTCGAGGACGATGACGGCGTTTAGGCTCAGGAAGATCAGCTAATAACGCATCACTATTATATTTACTCACTGGGATAGCATGTTGAATATAAGTCTCAATTGCAGGTAAATTTAGCGCATATTCTTCACACGCAAGACTGATTGAGTTACCACTATTTCCAGCACGTCCCGTTCTACCAATACGGTGAACATAGTCTTCGCAATCATCAGGTAAATCATAGTTAAAAACATGAGTGACCGATGGAATATGGAGCCCCCTAGCGGCAACGTCAGTGGCGACCAGAATATCAATATTACCTTGGGTAAAATCTTCTAAAATGCGTAGACGTTTTTTCTGAGGAACATCACCTGTTAATAAACCAACACGGTGTCCATCTGCGGCAAGATGTGCCCAAATATCGTCACAACGATGTTTTGTATTGGCGAAAATAATACAGCGATCCGGCCATTCTTCTTCAATTAGTGTTTGAAGAAGACGCATTTTCTCTTCATTTGAAGGATAGAAGAGTTCTTCTTTTATGCTAAAACCTGTTTTTTGTTCAGGTTCAACTTCAACATACTCAGGGTTATTCATCTGCTCAAAAGCCAGCTCTCTTACGCGGTAAGAAAGTGTCGCAGAAAACAGCATATTCATACGCTCAGCAGCAACTGGCATCCGACGGAAAATCCAACGAATATCTTTGATAAAGCCAAGATCGTACATTCTGTCAGCTTCATCAAGCACCACAACCTGGATTGCGTTAAGGTTAATATGACCTTGCTTAACGTAGTCAATTAAACGACCTGTTGTGCCAATAACAATATCGACACCATTACTTAATACTTTGAGTTGTTCGTCATAGCCATCGCCACCATAGGCGAGACCCATTTTAATTCCTGTATGTTGCGCAAGCTCTTTAGCATCAGAATAAATCTGCACGGCTAATTCGCGTGTTGGTGCCATAATAAGAGCACGAGGTTGATTAGTTTCATGCCCTTCTTTAGCAGGGTGTGTTAAAAGATAATGGAACGTTGAGGTTAAAAA
>NZ_MIIZ01000618.1:0-6242 GCF_001743005.1 Shigella sp. FC1967
TAACACACACTCCTTATACACTAATGGGCAATAATCTAGCCATCCATTCGGATGCGAAACAATGGATTGATTTTTATCCTTCAAAAGATCAACCCATTGATAATGGTATATTTTATAACCATTTATACTTTCTGCTTGTCCTTGCAATAGGCCTTTTTCTAAAGAAATCAAAAATAAACAACTTTTTATTTTAGGGTTTGCATGAAAATGACGACATTGCCATTTATTTATCTGTGACGATAAAATTTCCCAATTCAATTTTATTCCCCATGCCAATGCTGACTCAGCAAATAAAAATGCCTGTCGTGCTTGTAACTCTTGCATCACTATTTGTTGAGATTGCCTGTAATAATAAGCAAAATTTCCAAGCGCCGATAAACTCATCACAATAAACCCCATGACGACAAGTAAGCTTGCAACCCCTTGCTCATTTTTATTGTGAATTAAATCAATACTCATAACGTAGTCACATTCCTTAACCGAATATCATTCTGATAATGTAATTTCACAGTAGGGGATTGTTTTAAATGAAATTTTAAAGAGATTGAAAGATAAAAAAAGTGGTTTCTCTGTGATAAGACATTGCCTTGAGTAAGGGCGTAAAATAAACTCTGTCACTTCAATTTCATGACTTTCAAAAAATCGTTGCCATCCCGAAGAAGTACAATTTTGTACTCCTCTTAATTGCTCTAATTGCCCATTTTTAAGCCGATAACCAAAATAATCACTCTCTCTTGAAAAGGGCGAGTCCCATCGACCATTACTATTTACGTCATAAGCGAAAATAACGCAGCTGTTTTTATCTTGATAAGCATACTGTCCTATTTTTAATGGTGAAGTGTACAACACCTTTGACTGCGAAACGTTGGCACAATCACCGTGACAATATCCAGTACGCCTTAGTTGTGTTTCTAGTACCAATAACCTTTCTCTTAAAAAAAATATCTAACTGATGCTGTTGGTAAGAATGGTGCAACGTATTCATTACATAAGGATAAGCTCGACTAATACAAAGAAACAGAACACCACTAATTGCCATGACAAAAAGGCATTCCATCAACATCATGCCAGATGAGAATGAAAATATTGCTCGCTTTAACATGGCGAAAATACCTTAATTTTCTGGCTACATGCTCTTATTCTACCTAAAGATGAGATCACAATTTTCACTTCACCCTCTGAACTTTGAAGCACAAAACTCATCGGTCTTAAGGTTTGACGGATCTCCCCAAACGTAAAATTTGAAACTGTTGATTGTGTAAGTTGAACGCCAGAAACTAATTGAAAAATCGTTTGTTTTTCAGTTAAGTGCCGTTGATGAAAAGGAATAGTGACGATTTTATTACTGGGCGATAAATGAAACGATATTTTCATTTTTATATTAAACAGTCGCGCTTGTTGTCGCTGATAAGAAAGAAAAGCAATAGTTTCACGTACACTATGTATCAATTGACGTTGGTGAGTAAATTGCTGATAGGTCGTAATTGATAAGTAACTTAAAATCGAAGCGATCATCATGACAATAAGCATTTCAAGTAGGCTTATTCCAAATTCGCTCTCTTGCTGATGCGCCCTACTTAGGCTTATCTCCATGTTATTGTTCATTTATTTCTCCCTTCCTTTTTAACCTACTGTGAGAATGCAGACAAAACATCTAACGGTAAATAAAGGAAAGTGCTTTTTTCGAACAACAACGCAATAACCGTATTTTCAGAGTAAACACAAAAATAGTCATCAACAAAGCTGGGATAGCTTTCGTTAATTGAGACTAAATTTAATAAATAGAAATAAAAAAGCTCTGTTTATCACTAAACAGAGGCTTTTAAGTACAAAGGAAAGATCAAACCGTAAATGGATATTTTATCGCTTCATGGCATTGATAACCTTCAACAGTAAAATCATTCGTTGTTACCCACGTTTCGATATCTTCCAACGTTTTTATTTTTGGATTGATATGTAATGTTGGCAATGGCAATGGTTCTCTTTTTAATTGTACATCTCGCATTAGTGGTAATTGATTTTCATAGATATGTGCGTTGATTATCTTATGAAATGCTTTACCCGGCTTATGCCCTGTAATTTGAGCCACCAGCGCTAATAAAACAAAACACTGTATTTGGTTGAAATTTAAACCTAATGGCACATCGCAACTACGTTGATAAGAGGTTAAATAAAGCGTATCACCCACTAATGAAAATGTGTGTGTATGCATACAAGGGCGCAAACAACCTAACTCAGTTTCACCTGGGTTATAAAATGTTACGATCTCACCACGATCATCTATACCTTTAGTCAGGTTATCGATCACTTTACGTAATTGATCAAAATGAGAACCATCTGGGCGTTGCCATTGACGTCCTTGAACACCATAAACACGCCCCATATCGTCTTCACCTTTGCGATGAGGATTGTTTAGCCATGCCCCATTTTCATTGGCGTTTGCATTCCAAGTATTACAACCAATTTCACGAAATTGACTGGCGTTGTCGTAACCACGTAAATACCCTAATAATTCTGCGATCGCGGCTTTATAGAAGCTTTTACGAGTCGTTATCAACGGAAATTGATTATTCGCAACATCATATTCCAGATCGGCATTAATCACCGTTAAGCAACGGGTTCCAGTCCGTTTATTATCAATCCATTGCCCTTCATCGATAATGCGTTGACACAATGCCAGATACTGCTTCATGTTGTCTCTCTTGTAATTAGCTAATAATAAAAAATTTATCTCACACTATTTGTGAGTTGGTGTTGGATTTTGTGGTGTCTTTTTATCTTGACGATAAGCCCATACCATAAAAATAATACCCAACAAAATCATTGGAATTGAAAGTATCTGCCCCATACTCACACCGCCAAATAATCCTAGTTGCGCATCTGGTTGACGGAAGAATTCAACAATAATACGGAATGCACCATAACCAATGAGGAACAAACCTGACACACTACCGACTGGGCGACTTTTACGCACAAAGATATTCAGAATAATAAATAATACTACGCCTTCTAACAGCATTTCATAAAGCTGTGATGGATGGCGGGGTAAAACCCCATATTCTTGAATAATAGGCAATAACGTTGTTGGATCTTGGGCAACAAGCTGGAGATCTTCAGAACGAGAGCTTGGGAATAAGAAAGCCCAAGGTGTATCTAATGTGACACGTCCCCATAATTCGCCATTGATAAAGTTACCAATACGACCTAGCCCTAATCCAAATGGAATTAATGGTGCAACAAAGTCTGCCACTTGGAAGAATTTACGTTTAGTACGTTTAGCAAACCAAATCATGGCACAAATAACACCAATTAGGCCACCATGGAACGACATGCCGCCATCCCATACTTTAAAGAGGTAAAGAGGATCATTTAAAAAGACAGGTAGGTTATAGAATAAAACATAACCTAAACGACCACCGATAAACACCCCTACAAAACCGACATAAAGTAATGTTTCAACTTCATTTTTATTCCAACCACTATTCGGTTTTGCAGCTCGACGATTTGCAAGCCATAAGGCAAAGACAAACCCAACTAAATACATCATACCGTACCAATGTAATGACACGGGTCCGATAGAGAACATAACGGGATCAATCTCTGGAAATTTAAGGTAGCTTATACTCATTATTCCCTACTTCACTTAATCAATAATTTCTATGCTGATTATTTTTATTACCAACACAGAAAAGGCTTATACGAAGGTTTGCTAGATACCTCCGCGAATTAATCCACCTAATCCTTGCCGTTCCATAAATTCAGAAGACAATTTTTTAATTTCTGTTGCCGTTTCAGCTTGCAACACCTGTTGCATAAAAAGCTGTAACATCACAGGATCAAGATGGCGCAATAAGTATTTTACCCTAGGTAAACTACGACCACTCATGCTTAACTGCCTAAAACCGAGCCCTATTAACAGCAATGCACCTATCGGCGTACCTGCCATTTCACCACAAACACTCACTGGCAACTGATAATATTGGCATTGTTCCGCAATCAAATTCAGTGAACGCAATAACGCAGGATGCAAATTATCATAAAGTGATGCTACATGCGTATTATTACGATCGACAGCAAGCAAGTATTGAGCCAGATCGTTTGTTCCAACAGAGATAAAATCAACCCGGTTAGCTAATTGTGACAACATAAACACCAATGAAGGCACTTCAAGCATAATGCCTAGCGGAGGTGTAACACATTCACATTTTAGCTCTCGACTCACTTCATCACATGCACGTAGCAGTAATGTCCTTGCTTCGTCAATTTCATCAATACTTGTCACCATCGGCAACAAAATTTTCAAATTTTTAAATTCGAGGTTTGCTTTTAGCATGGCTCGTAACTGAATAAGGAAGATTTCTGGTTGATCAAGTAATATTCTTATTCCTCGCCAACCTAAGCAGGGATTTTCCTCATTAATCGGCATATAAGGAAGTTGCTTATCAGCACCAATATCTAAAGCACGCAATACAACAGGTTTTTCAGGGAAAAAAGAGAGTATTTCGCGATAGCGATTTTTCTGTTCATCTTCAGAAGGAAAACCGCTTTGTAGCATAAAAGGAATTTCTGTCCGATATAAACCAACACCATCTATTCCTACGCTAATGCGTTGTTCATACTTTATGTTTAATCCCGCATTCAGTTGAACACTAACTGCCTCACCATTTTTTAAAAGCGCTTGCTGTTCAAGTTGCTCTTCTGCAATTTGGCTTAATACGCTCTCTTCATCAATAATTTGTTTATATTCTTGAGTTATAAAAGGCTCTGGTTCAATAAATATCTCACCACGATAACCATCAAGAATAAGCATGCGATTATGTAAAAGCTCAGGCTGAATATCTGCTCCCATAATCGCGGGTATTCCCATTGCTCTAACAAGAATGGCAGAATGAGAATGAGTTGCGCCATCTCGAACAATGACACCAGCAAGCTGTTGCTCTGGTAACTCGGCCAATAAACTGGCACTTAATTCATCAGCTACCAAAATAAAGCGCTCTGGCCAAATGTTGGTTGAGCTTAGATCATCATCTAGATGGAATAATAAACGACGCCCTAATGCTTTAAGATCAGAGGCTCTCTCTCGCATATAACCATCTTTTAGACTAGAAAATTGGGCAGCCACTTTTTCAACCACGACTTTAACCGCCCATTCCGCAACATACCCCTGCGTAATGATTGCCGTCATTTTATATTTAAGCTGTGGATCATTAAGTAAATGCGAGTAGAGATCAAATATGGCCGCACTCTCTTTTTGCGAATTCGCCATAAATCGCTTACTAAAGCGACGACATTCTGCGGTAGCATCTTCTAAAGCTACCGTAAGTCGGTTTAATTCTGCTTTTATATCAAGAGCACTGGCTTTAAACACATTTTCAAGGATAGGTTGAGAGACTTCTTGCCAGCCATAAGCCATCACCACGCCAGTCGACACCGAAAGTGCTTTAATACGACTTTGTCGATATTGCCCGAAAAGCCCTTTGGTTTGGACTTGCGATAAGGTGGCGCCGAGCTGTGTCGCCAGCGTCACCATAAAAGATTCTTCGCTTTCATTAAATAAGCGACGCTCTTTTTGCTGAACGACTAATACACCAAGAAGTTGGCGACGATAGACAATAGGAACGCCAAGGAAAGCACGGAGATCATCTTCTTTAACTTGAGGAAGGTATTTAAAGCTAGGATGTTCGCGAATATCAGCGAGGTTGATAAGCTCTGAAAGACGCCCGACCTCACCAACAACGCCTTCATCAAATGAAAGGCTAACGGCTCTTCCTTTTGGTTTTTTTAACCCTTTGGTCGCCATAAGATAAAAACAACTACGTTGTTTATCAGCAAGATAAATAGAACACACATCCGTGTGCATTGCCTGACACGTTTCCTTGACTAAGAGTTCAAGCGCTTCTGGAAGCCCTGCTGCCATAGCCACTTTTTCTACAATTTCTCGCAAACGTGTCAGCATAGTGTTATCTAATACCTTTTACGCCGATATCCATACGATGAACGCGGTAAAGACATTTGTTCTTGCAATGGCATGACTACTGGTGCGAACTCTTTCATGACACGTCGATAGACATCGCGTTTAAAAGAGACGACTTGTCGAACAGGATACCAATAACTCACCCAACGCCAGCCATCAAATTCTGGCGTTTTGCTTTGTTGAACATTAATGTCTTTATCATTACTTGTTAACTGCAAAAGGAACCAACGCTGTTTTTGTCCAATACAAACAGGTTTTGTGTCCCAAC
>NZ_MIIZ01000619.1:0-6232 GCF_001743005.1 Shigella sp. FC1967
TTATCTTGTTATTCCCCGGGAAACCCTAATTATCCGATTACTATTCCAACAAAAATGGAGGAGCCTGCAGTATGCTCGAAAAAAATAACTCGTAAAAAAAGTGATTGTTGCTGGCGTTATTCTTGCCATTATCGCAGTAAGCTCACTGCTGTTCCCCCAAGAAAAAACCCAAAGATGACTACCTTGCCGGAAATTTACACGGGTTTAACCATGTCAAAGGCACTTCGGTAAATTGGTTTAAGGTTAATGGTTATTATGGCAAAGGCGGTGGCGGAACCTGTTGCATTGTCGTACCGGCAAAGTGGACGCCGAATCAATGGGTCAAAGTGGAATGGGAAGTCGATCCCGATGCTTACCCCGGTGATATTCCTGAGTTTAACGATCCTTACTACAAAGAATATATGAGATTACATAAAGCTAATTATCGTCGTTATAGCAAAATGGTAGAAATTCCTGAGTATGACGACCCTTGTGATGTCAAAGTGCATTTTCTTCCCTGTCAAGAAGTCAAAATTACCCTGTCTTGTAAATCATGGGGACACCCTGACTACCCTGTCAATGAACCCGATGATATGGAGGAGCCAGAAATATGTCCAAGCAAGTAAACTCCATTTTTATTGAAACGATAGAAACAGAAGCCACTAACGCTATTTCAACCATAAGATCACAAGGTGAGCCTTGCTGGGCTCCGCCTCTATTTCCTCAAAAAGGGCGCTTAGCGCTCACAAAAGAACAAATTCGTGCTAATCATGAAAAACTAACAAATAAAGAAAAAGAGTATTATCAAAACGCGAAAATACAAAAAAAAGCATTATGTTGTAAAACATTACATGTTAGTTTGTTTTTTGATGGTACTAATAATAACAATTACAATGATACTGAAGCATCAATTCCACCTCATCCCTCTAATGTTGCTAAATTTTATCATGCTTCTTCTCCTGAAAAGAATGAAGTTAAGAATAAGGGTTTCTATAGTTATTATATTCCTGGCGTTGGTACCCCTTTTCCAGATATTGGTACAGATGAATACTATTCTGATGGCTTAATTTTTGCAACAGGTGGTGAAGCTCGAATAAGTTGGGGATTAATTCAAGTTTGTGATGCAATTTACCATGCAGTAACAGGCAACGGGCTCTCTTTAGCAGATAAACGAGACTTACTTAAAGAAATGAGTACTGATTTAAATTTTGAATCAATGATAAATACCGATCTAGACTCTACTGATACTTTTTATGGTGCGACTGGAGCCACCGCTATGGGTAGCCTAGGATTAATCGTTGGTTCCGCATACAGTAAATTTAATAAAACCTATAATCCCGTCAAACCGCTAAATGATTTACTTAAACCGCTAAAATGGAAAATATCTAAAGTAAAACCGCATATTGTTGCGTTAAAAATTTATGTTTATGGATTTTCTCGAGGTGCAGCAGAGGCTCGCACTTTTGTTTACTGGCTTAATCAATTTTTAAATTATCATTTTGAAGAGTTACCTCACGCATGGAAAAAACCGTGTCCTTTGGGAACCATTTATAGTTTACCTGTTTCCGTTGAATTTCTAGGTTTATTTGACACTGTTGCTGCGGTGGGATTAGCTAATGTTGTTCCTGGTGCTACAGGGCATAATGGTTGGGCAAGTGGTACACAACAATTGCCAAAGTCATCACTTGTCAAAAATATTTGTCATCTTGTTGCTGCCCATGAACAAAGACAATGTTTTACTGTTGACTCAATTCGAACACCTGAAGGTCATTATCCCCCGAATTCTGTTGAAGTTATTTACCCAGGAGTACACTCTGATATTGGTGGAGGTTACCCACCTGGAGACCAAGGTAAGGCAATAAATGGTAGTGAAGAGTTATTATCACAAATCACATTACATGATATGTATGCAGCGGCAATCGATGCAGGAGCACCGTTATCGATTAGAGAAGATATTTTTATACAATTACCAGAAATTAAAAATGAATATTTTTTTCGGATAATGTCTGCTGATACACTAGAGGAATTTACAATATCAGAAAATTTAGTAGATAAATTTAACTCTTGGCGAGCCTATACTCTACCGGAGCAATCCGTCTTATCTCATAATACGACTAATAAGACATTATGTTTTATACCTCCACGTTTTATAACGAGCACTTTAGAATATGTGATGGAAATTCAGCTTATTTTAATCACAGCGTGGAGAATTGGTCGCTATGGCTCAGAACAAAGTGACGAAAATAATTTAACGCATCAACCCTTTTTTTACACAGGCACCACAACACTCTGACATTTCAGTCGAACCTTATGATGCTAAATTTTCAAGACAAGCTACAGCTGTGTTAGCTCTAGAATATGAGAAAAAAAGCAAAAGATATCGCTGAAAAAAACATCACTCAGAAATGAAGAAAAAAAAGGCAATAACTGACCTTTCTAATTGGAAACCAAGCGATAAAAATATGGGGCCTCCACTTTTTGATGCAACAAATGCCAGAGGGCAATTATGGGAAGCCTCTTTAGAATTTAAATTTGAATTAGAAGATTTAAAAGGAGTGACCAGACCAGAACCTCTAATTAAAATTAATCAAAGGTCAAGAACTGAATGTCAACAAGAAGCACAATGGTTTAAAAAAGTACATGGTGAAAGCTCATCAATATACCAAACACATTTAGAAAACTGTAAAAATGATCCTGAAGTTACTTTTCCATCTGATGTTATATCAAAAGCAAATTTACTAAAAGCATTTCAATCTGCTGATAAATATGTCTACATGGCGACAACTCAAAATGAAAGGCAGGAATATCTAAGTTTAAAAGCTATCAGTAATACTATATTTAGAAAAATAATATCTTTATCGATGAGAAAAATAACTCACGATGAAGACCTTAAAAAGGTTATTAGTTTACTTGATGATCAACTACATGATTCCCGCGCATGGTTTATGCACTCAGAGAGTGGACTTCGAGAACCTTTTAGCAGTTATTTTTTATCAAGAATGATCTACTTTGGTCATAAATCAAATAAATCTATGCAGTTAATTATGCAACCTGAAGGCATATATGGCTATTTAGATAATATAGCCTTACTAGGTATAGCATATAAACCTTTATATGGAATTATATTTTTAGATTTATCGACAGGAAAAAGAAATACCTACGGATATCACCCAGCTTCCGCCTCCAACACATTATTTAGTTGAGCAAATATCAGAGCTTATTAAGAAACAAAAAAAGAAAGAATTAAATAACACAATGCAAGATTTACAAGTAATTATTAAAAAATAATATTTGTAATTATAAGTCACCTTTACCTCTTAATTAGTTATATCAATTAAAACTCTTTCACAAGGATAAACATCGAAAGTTTGTTCATAATAAACAGACAGGATATGTTTATATATTCAACTATGAATTTAAAAAAAAATAACTCAGACTCTACTTAACGGACAAAATCGCTATCACCTTAATGTACAAGGTTGTGATGTTTTATTTGATGTTGAACATTTCACGGGTCGTGAAGCGATTAGTGATACCTACCATTATCAAATTACCTTTACTTGCCAAGCTCAGGATTTACAACCGCAACAACTGTTACGTCGTAGTGCGACACTCTCGTTTACTCCCCCACTCAATAGCATTGCGGAATTAGCCACAAAAGAGCCTATCACCAAACAAGTTCACGGCGTTATCACACAATTTCGGCGCTTATCTGGATCAGTAGATGAAGCCCGTTATCAATTAGTGATTGAACCCGTATTTGCTTTACTACGCCATCAAATCCGCACACATCGTTTCTTCCTCAATCAGTCTGTCCCTGATGTCGTTAGTCAAATTTTACGTGAGCATAATTTTAAAGATTGGGAATTTGAATTTACATTAAAAAATGAATATCCCAAACGTGAGCAAATCAACCAATATAATGAAAGCGATCGCCAGTTTATCGAACGACTATTAAGTGAAGTCGGTATTTTTTATTCGTTCTATTTGCAAGATCAAACACAAACTGAAGTGATCCGTTTCGCCGATCGCCAAAGTGCTTATACCTTTGATAAAACCCTGCCGTTAAATAGCCCATCAGGTATGAATGATAATTACCAAGAAAGTGTATGGGGATTATCATTACATCATCAAGTAGTCGAGCAAAATGTACTAACCAAAGATTACAACCATCGACAAGCACAAGACACCTTGATTTCAGCAGTAACGGATATGACTCGTGGTGAAGGAGATGATATTCACTATGGTGAAGTTTATCATTATCAAGCAAGACACCTTGCCCGCGGTGATAAACTCACCCCTGAAGCAGAAACCGCCAACTTTTGGGCACGACTTGATCATGAACGTTTTCTGACCCGTCAAACGCGCTTAAAAGGTGAAAGTAATGCTGACTTTTTATCACCGCTACAAGTGCTTTCCATTACTGACAGCACAATACCTTCATCATTACCTTCCGTATTTCAATCCCCTATTTTAATCACTCGCTTACGCTTTAGCGGTGGTCGGGAACAAGCACTACAAGTCCGATTTAACGCTATACCTTACAGTGAAACTCTTTGCTGGCGTCCAACCGTTAAACCTCGCCCAATTATCACAGGTACACTCACTGCACGCATTACCAGTGCTAAAGATAACGATATTTATGCGCATCAAAATGAAGACGGTTTTTATTGGGTAAAATTTGATGCCGACCGTGACGAAAAACCGATGGGTTACGAAAGTATGCCAGTACGTTTGGCAAAACCCTATGCGGGTGACACTTATGGTATGCATTTTCCGTTAATTCAAGGGACTGAAGTCGCTATCGCCTTTCATGAAGGCGACCCGGACCGACCTTATATTGCCCATGCATTGCATGATTCGCGTCATCCCGATCATGTAACGGATAGAAATAACACTCGTAATGTGATCCGTACCCCAGCAAACAACAAACTGCGAATGGAAGATAAACGCGGTGAAGAACATATCAAACTCAGCACTGAATATGGTGGTAAATCACAATTAAATTTAGGGCATATTGTTGATGCCAATCGTGATAAACGTGGCGAAGGTTTTGAATTACGCACTGACAGTTGGGGGGCAATAAGAGCAGGTAAAGGGTTATTTATTAGTGCAGATAATCAAGCCAAAGCAGGTGGTGAAGTGCTGGCAATGGAACCTGCAATATCATTAGTAAAAGGTGCAATAAATCAACTAGATGATTGCAGAGAAATTACTCAAGCACATCACAATCTCCAACCAGAAAAAGAAGGGTTAGATAATCTTTTAAAAAATACCGATAAACTAGCATCACCTTCTATTTTAATGCATGCACCAGAAGGAATAGGTATTGTTACCAATGAAACACTACTTATGCAAAGTGTTGAAGCACTCTATGCTCAAACAAAAGGTGAGATGCACCTATCAAGTACACAGAAAATAGCAGTAAATGCATATCAACAAATCTCGATGTTGTCTCAAAAAGAAGGAATACGCATTGTCTCTGGAAAAGGACCTTTTGAATTAGAATCACATGGCGATATCTTCGAAGCAACGGCACTTAAAGATATTACAGTACAATCAACTCAAGGTCATATTCAATTAACTGCTAAAAATGGAATTACTTTAGGCTGTGGCGGTGGATATATTAAAATAATGCCTGATGGCCAAATTGAAATTCATACACCGAGTCGTTTAAGCCTCAAAGGACAACATATTTGGAGTGAGCCAGCGAGTGAAGATTTCCCATTACCAGACCTTCCTCAATCTGTTTGTAAAGAGTGTTTAAAGAAAGCCCAAGAAAATGCTATGGGAGTCGCTATCCGTGAATAATACATTACAATCCCCATCAAAAGAAATAACGGATCAATGGATAAAACAATTAAAATTGATCTCAGAAAAAACACATCTAGATTATCTCGATATTGTTATTGACCAAGCTGGGTTAGAAAATCCCATCGTTCCCGCTTTAATCAAGATGGATAATGATATTAGATGGTTTTCGCTTTTCACTAATATGCCGGAAGAAGGTTTTTTAGAACAAGCTCCTATGCTTATTCGTATTGAATGGAATAAAAGTACACACTTAATTTTGTTAGAAGAGTTGTTTGAATTGCTTTATTCAGAGCCTCGGTTATTAATAACATCATCCCCTCTTCCATTTAATATGTTATCTGCTTTTCACTAATATGCCGGAAGAAGGTTTTTTAGAACAAGCTCCTATGCTTATTCGTATTGAATGGAATAAAAGTACACACTTAATTTTGTTAGAAGA